>NZ_VOSR01000430.1:0-2146 GCF_007997345.1 Mitsuaria sp. TWR114 | reverse complement strand
TGCGCGAGTTCGGCGCGATCGAGGGATTCTGGCCGCGGCTGGCGGCGCGCGCGCGGCGCATCGGCCTGACGCGGCCGCTGTGGCTGGCGCTGCGCTACACGCGGCTGCTGCTGGACACGCCTTATCCGGACACGCTGCCGGAGGAACTGGGGCCGCCGCCGGGACCGCTGGCGCTGCGGCTGCTGGATGCCTGTTACCGGCGCCTGCTGCGGCCGGGCCATGACAGCTGCCGCCTGCCGGGCCATGCGATGGCGGAGGTCGCGTTGTATGTGCGCTCGCACTGGCTGCGCATGCCGGCCGGGCTGTTGGCGCGGCATCTGGCGCGCAAGGCATGGTCGCGGATGACAACGGCCCCCGAAGTGCCCAAGGTCGAGACGCCTTAGGCCTTCGAAGAACCCCCTCACCCCTCCCTCTCCCCCTGAAGGGGGCGAGGGGGATGGACCCACCGAGGGGGCGGGCGCGGCCTTTGCCGCGAGGCCAAGGGCCTTCGCTTATGCTCGCTCCCCATGAACCGACCCAAGCCTTTCTCCATGATCCGCGAGTTCCATCTGGCGGACTGGTTCACCCTGGGCAACGCCTTCTGCGGCGTGGGCGCCCTGTTCTCGGTGATGACCTTCCTGCAGACCGGGCTGACGCAGCACCTGTACTACGCCTGCGCGCTGATCCCGGCCGCGCTGGTCTTCGACGTGCTGGACGGCCGCATCGCGCGCTGGCGCCAGAAAAGCTCCGCGATGGGGCGCGAGCTGGACTCGCTGGCCGACGTGATCTCCTTCGGCGTCGCCCCGGCCGTGATCGCCTATGGCTGTGGCATGCAGGGCCTGTGGGACCGCATCGTGCTGGGCTTCTTCGTGGCCAGCGGCGTGTCGCGCCTGGCGCGCTACAACATCACCGCCGAAAGCCTGTCCGCGGGCAGCGACAAGGTTGCCTACTTCGAGGGCACGCCCATCCCCACGTCGTTGCTGCTGGTGATCGTGCTGTGGATTGCCGCCTGGCAGGGCGCGATCGGCGACGCGTTGTGGTTCGGCGCCATCAAGCTGGGCGGCTTCACCCTGCATCCGCTGGTGCTGCTGTTCGCGGTATCCGGCTCGCTGATGATCAGCCGCATCCGCATCCCGAAGCTGTGAGCTGACGCTGAGCGCCGACGCGCTTGGACGTGTGTCCAGCGCTGTGCCCGATGACGACAAAGGCCGCCCGAGGGCGGCCTTTGTCATAGCGCTCGCGCGTGGGGCATCGACGGCGGGTCAGGACGGGCCCGGCGGCACGCCGAATCGGAATGGGCACCCCTGCGCGGCGCCCCAACGCGCCGCCTCAGGGCCGCCTCAGGGCCGCTCGCCCAGGATGCGGTTGCTGCGCGCGGCCAGCTTCTTGAACTGCAGCGCCACGGCATCCTCGCCGCCGGCGCGCGTCGCCGTCGCGCGTGCCAGGCCCGTGCCCGAGGCGCTCGCCGCCGGGCAGCTGCCGTTGGCGCGGTATTGCAGCGCCGCGGCCAGCATCGCCTCGCTGGCGTCACCCAGCGCGTGCTCGAAGTCGTCCGCCACCGCGCAGCCCTTCACGCCGGTGGCGCCGCTGCCCGCGGGCACGAAGCCGTCCGCGTAGTCGCCGAAGCCCTTGTTGTTGACGCCGACGAATTCGATCGGGAAGTAGCTGTAGCCGCAGTTGTCCTTGGCCGTGAAGCCATAGGGCTTGCCGCAGGTGGTGCCGCCCACCAGCACGACCTCCACGTCGACGCCGCGCAGGCTGTTGATCAGCGCCTCGCTGGCCGAGCAGGTGCCCGACTGCGCCAGCACGAACACGCGCCGCAGGTTCAGCGCCGGCAGCGGCTGCCGCGAACTGCAACGACCGTCCGCCGTCATCAGGCAGGACTGGTCGTAGAACGGCGTCTTCGAATCCTCGCTGTTGGTCTCCGCGCTGCGGCGGCTGTTGTAGCGCAGGTGCTCGAAGGTCTTGCCGGAGGTCGCCGCGCTGCCCGCGATCATGTAGGCCAGCTCGCTGGCGATGAACAGGTAGCCGCCGCCGTTGTAGCGGAGGTCGACGATCAGGTCGGACACCCCCTGGCCGCGGAAGTCCTGCATCGCGGCGATCAGCTGCGCTTCCGCCGGAAGGATGTGGTCGTTGAAGACCAGGTAGCCGACCTTGCCGCCATCGG
>NZ_VOSR01000043.1:0-14278 GCF_007997345.1 Mitsuaria sp. TWR114 | reverse complement strand
CCTGCAGCGCGGCCGCGTCGGGCCGCGGGGAGAGCAGCACCGCGAATTCGTCGGCCGACAACCGCGCGGCCGCGTCGCCGGGCCGGCAGAGCTGGCGCAGGCGCTGGCCGGTCGCCTGCAGCGCCGCATCGCCGGCGGCGTGGCCGAACTGGTCGTTGATCTGGGTGAAGTTGTCCAGGTCCAGCAGCAGCAGCGCCGCGCCGCCGTCCTGGCGCAGCGCCTTTTCCAGCAGCCGGCGCAGGTGCTCGCGGTTGGGCAGGTCGGTGAGCGCGTCGAAGCGGGCGAGGTAGCGGGTGCGGCGCTCCGCCTCCTGCATCTGCGCGCGCAGCCGCTTGGACAGCAGCCAGGCCAGGCCGGCGGTCGCCGCCAGCGTGCCCAGCGTCGCGCCGATGAACTGCGCCAGGTCCCACCACATCGGCAGCCGGCTGGCCTCGACGGACAGCGTGCCCACCGCCTGGCCGTCGGCCATCACCGGCACCTCCAGCGCCACCTGTCCGACCCAGGCCTCCAGGCGCGAGCGCTGCGCGGCCGGCCGGGTGTAGACCGCGGACGGCTGGCCGTCGCGCTTGAGCAGCCGCGCCCGCAGCGTGGCGGGATTCTGGCGCAGCGCCTGCAGGATCTCGCCGGCCTCGTCGCGGCTGTCGAAGACCAGTGCGGCGGAGGCCGTCTGCGCCACGATGCCGGCCTGGGTGCGCAGGTCCTCGAGCTGGCGCTGCTGCAACCGCCAGTACTGCATCACGCTGAGCAGCAGGGCGAAGGTGAGCAGCGCGGCCAGCGACACGGCCAGCTCGCGCCAGCGTTCCAGCGCGTCGAGGATCTTGGCGTTCATGGCGAAGTGGCGGGGTGACGCACGTAGCGCGCCAGGCGCAGCAGCTTCGCGCTGATGGCCAGGCCGGCGCGCCGGACGGCGTCGAGGTCGACGTCGAAGACGATACGCCCGTCCTCGATCTGGAGGTTGAGCATGGCGCCCTGGTCCAGCATGCCGGCCTGGTCGGACAGCACCAGCACGGGCTGCCGGTCGAGCAGGGCGCGCCAGGCGGGTCTGGGTTCGGACAGGTAGAGCAGGTGGCAGCCGGCGAGCTGGTCCGGGCGGGCAAGGCGGCGCACCTCGATCGCCAGGTGCCGGATCGAGCGCCCCGCCAGTCCCTGCAAGGCCGTCTCCAGGCCGCTGTCGCCGGCGGTGCACAGCTGCAGCGCGCGGCCGTGTTCCCGCTCCGCGGGCCAGTTGACGAACATCAGCGCGCGGTAGACCACCTCGGCCTTCAGGCCGTCCGGTCCGGCGGCCTGCGCCGCGACCGGGCGCAGCGGTGCCGCCCCTGCGAGCGCGAGCAGCAGCAGCGCCGCCATGCGCCAGGGGCGCAGGTCGGTCGGTCGTCGAAGCAGGCGAGCGCGCATCGGCATCGTCGGCGGCTCAGAAGGCGGTGCGCCAGGCCAGGCGCCAGGCGCGACGCGATTGCGGGATCGCGCTCAGCGCGGCGTCGGGGGACGAGGGGTCGAGGTTGTCGCGGTCCAGCAGGTTGTCCACCTGCAGCGCCAGGCTCTGGCGCGCGTCGATGCGGTAGCTCAGCTGGGCGTTGACAAAACAGGCCGGCGGCACCTTCACGCGTCCCAGCCGCGTGCCCAGCGCGGTCCACTCGACGCCGAGCTGCCAGGCTCGCCATTGCGGCGTGATCGCATGGCCCTTGACCATCCAGGTGGGCGCGTTGCTCAGGCGCCGGCCCTGCTCGTCGCGGGCGTCCATCCAGGAGGCGCTGGCGCGCCACAGCCAGCCGCCCTCGACGCGCTGCTCCACGCCCAGGTCCAGGCCGCGCAGCCGCACGCGGCCGCGGTTGACGTACTGCACCACGGCGTCGGTATCGTCGCTGAGCGGCACCTGTTCGATCAGGCGGTTCAGGCGGGTGTCGTAGAGGTTGGCGCTGAGCGCCTGGCCGGAGGCGAGCAGGTATTCCCAGGCGAGTTCGGCGGAGCCGAGCCGCTCGGGCTTGAGCCCCGGATTGGCCAGCTGCGTCTGGCCGCCGTCGTCGTAATAGCGCTCGTAGAGGTTGGGCGAGCGGAACGAGCGCGCCCACATCAGCTTCAGGGTCTGGCGCTCGTCCGGCCGGAAGACCAGCACGGTGCGCGGCGACAGCGCCGGTGAGAAGCCGCGGGCGTGGTCCAGCCGCAGGCCGGTCGTCAGCTGCCAGTGCTGCGACAGGCGCCACTGGTCCTGCACGGACAGCGCGGCGGAATCCTGCGAGACGTCGCTGTCGAGCCGCGACTCGTAGGGCGCCACTTGGTAGTTGCGCTGGATGCCGTAGGGCGAGGTGCGGATCTCCGCGCCGGCCATCAGCTCATGGTTGAGCAGGCCGCGCCAGAGCACGCGCGCGTCGAGCGTGAGCCACTGGGCATAGGACTCGTCGCGGTCGACGACGTCCGGCGACTGGCCGAAGACGTAGCGGCCGCGGAAGTCGTACTGCGACAGCCCCAGGCGCAGGCTGCGCCGCAGGTCGTCCTGCCAGCCCTCGTCGTAGGCGGCCTCGACCATCAGCTGGCGGTCGGTGTAGCGGGTGCCGGACACGCCGGGCAGGGTGCCGTAGGGGGCGGTCGGCGCGTCCTTGTCGCGCTGCACCGCGGCCATCGACAGCTTCCAACGGCCGAGCCGGTACTTGGCCAGCACCGCGGCCTGGCGCTCGCCGTCCAGGCCGCGGATCCAGCCGTCGGCGGTGCCGAGCTCCGGGAGGAAGAGCGTCTCGCCGGCGGTGCGCTGCAGGTTCAGTCCGATGAAGAGGTCGCCGCCCGCGGCGTCGGTGGCGCCGTAATGCATTTCGACCCGGCGCTGCCCGCGCGAGCCGGCGCTGCCGAGCACGGACAGGCCCGGCGCGTCGGCGCCGTCCAGCGTGACGACGTTCACGACGCCCAGCAGCGCGTTGCTGCCGTAGATCGACGACCCCGGCCCCTGGACCAGCTCCACCCGCTTGGCCCATTCCGCGACGACGGGGAATTCCAGCTGCGGCAGGCCCTGGTCGTAGATGGCGTCGTTGACGCGCTGGCCGTCGATGGCCATGAGCACGCGGGAGTTGTAGTCGCCGGGCCGGTTGAACCCGCGCACGCCGAGGTTGCTGTAGCTGCGCGTGTTGCCGAGGTAGACGCCGGGCAGGCGGCCGAGCATGTCGCCGATGGTCTGGTGGCCCAGCGCGGCGGACTCCTGGCGGGTGATCACGCTGACCGCGGCGGGCGCGTCCATCAGGCTCTGGGCGTAGCGCGACGGGCCTTGCACCTCGCGCCGGAGCAGCGCCTCGAGCTGGTCCTCGTCTTCCGCGCCCGGCGCCGCGTGGGCGCCCGCGTGCGTGAGCAGGCCCAGCAGGCCGCATGCGGCCGATGCGATCAGGTACTTCACGAGGCAACGCCGTGCGGCGGCAACGGCGGTGGTGGTGGGGAGGTCGCGAAGCTTAGCGACGGAGGGCGGAAAGCGCGCTGTCAGACTTCACGGAAGCGACATGAACGGCGGAGACGGTTGCACTGTTCGGAAGCCGGACCCAAGGACCGGCGCCGCCGCCGCTCGCCGCGAAGGCCCACGGGGTGGCGCGAGCTCCGCGGGGCTCAACGCACCAGCCGGCCGCCGACGCCGAGCACGGCGAAGTCCACGTAGCGCGACGGCGCCTGGCCCTTGCCGAAGGTCAGGCGGTGGCCGCCGACGTCGGTCTCGAAGCCGCGTTCCAGCGTCTCGGTGAGGGCGGCCGCGCCGGGGGCGCTGCGCTCCAGGGCGCGCACCAGCGCCTTGGCGGCGATGAAGCCCTCCAGCGAGCGCGAGGACAGTTCCGGATCCTTGGCGTTCTGGCTCAGGCGCAGGTAGTCGCGCACCACCTCGCGGTCCAGGCGGTCGTCGGTCGGCAGCACCAGCGAGAAGGCGAAGCCGCGCGCGCGCTCGGGTCCGAGCTTCTTGAGCAGCGCCTGCACGTCGATGATGGACATGCCGTACAGCCCGGCGCGTCCGCCGGCGGCCTGGTAGCGGCTGGTGAACTCGATCGCGGCGGCGGTCGTGGCGGCGAGGAAGATCACGTCCGGCGTCTGCTTGACCATCTCGTCCACCGCCTTGCCGACCTCGGTGGTGTTGCGCGCGTAACCCGACTGGGCGACCAGCGTGAGGCCGTGGGTCTTGGCCGAGGCCTGCGCGCCGGCCAGCGCGTCGCGCCCGAGGCCGTCGTCCTGGTAGACGACCGCGACGCGGGTGCGGCCCATCTCGCCGAGCTGGCGGAACAGGCGTTCGACTTCCTCGCGGTAGCTCGCCTTGACCGGATACATGCCGCGCGCCGTGAGGATGCTGGTCGCGCCGGAGATCGCGCCGACCATGGAGACGTGGGTCTTCTCGAGCACGCCGTCCTGCTTGAGGGCCTCCAGGTTGGAGGTGCCGACGGTGCCGATCAGCGCCGTCGGGGCGTCCTGGGCGATCATTTCCTTGACCAGCCGCACCGTCTCCTCGGGCTTCTGCGCGTCGTCGCGGGTGACGAACTTGATGCGCTGTCCGCGGACGCCGCCGCGGGCGTTGACCTCGTCGATCCAGAGCTTGGCGCCGGCGCGGATGGCCTTGCCGGTGACGGCCTGCGGCCCGCTGAACGGGGCGACCTGGCCCACGACGATGTCGGCATGGACCGCCGGCGCGGCGGCCAGGCAGAGGAGGGTCAGCAAGCGGCGGGCAGCGCGAGGGAGGGCGAGGGTCATGGTCGTGACGGCGGGCATGCGGGGTCCCGCATTGTCGTCAATGCGGCAGCGGCAGTCATCACGGCCGGGCGAGGGGAGGACGCGCGGTGCGCCCGGGGTTCAGTCCGTCTCGCGGGCCGCGCGCATCAGGAACGGAGTGCCGATACTCCAGCCGAGCAGGCGCCGGCAACCGTCGACCTCGTCGTGGGAAGCCGCCCTGGGCAGTTGCTCACCGGCCACCGTGCGCTCCAGCCCGGCCAGGACCGGAGCGAAGCGTTCCCGCATGGTGGCCGAGCGTGTGGCGAGGCGCTCGCGGCAAGTCGCCGTGAAAGCGACTTGCGCCGAGGGCGACAGGCAGGACAGGAAGAAGATCATCTGCCGCCAGCCGAAAGCAAGCGTCTTGCTGGCGCGCTTGCGTTGGTGGCGGGGCACGCTCTCCGGGATCACGCGGCGTTCGAGGCGGTCCAGCACCGCGCCGAAGGCCTGTCCGGCGAGATCGGACCAGCGGTCGTTCAGCAGCGGTTGCAGTTGCAGCACGTCGACGAGCACCCCCAGGTTGTGCGTCGTCAGGATGGCGGCCTGCTCGATGACCGCGCCGTTTCGCGCGATGGAGCTTCCTCCGGGTGGCAAGGCTGCGAGTTCCAGGCAGTAGTCGTCGAAATCGGGGCAGACCTTCGTGCCCCACCGTTCCTCGATCTTCGTCATCGCGAGCACGCGCTCGACGTCGATGCCGTAGTAGCGGCTGTACAGCGCTCCTCCCGGCAGTGAGGCGAGGTGGCGTATCGCGATCGCTGCGGCGCGCACGTACTTCGCCGAGAAGGTGCCCATGAAGATGTCAGCGGCGAGCTCCTCGACGAGCGGAAGCCAAGGACCAGCGTCCGCACTGGCTTCGCGCTCGACGGCCATTGGCGGCCGGGCGACCTTTGCCAGCGCGGTCAGCTCCGATACCAGCTTGTTGGGCGTGATGGTGGCGGGGAACGCGCCGATGGCGAAGGCCGAGAACCGGCGCAGCAAGTCGCTTGCGGCGGGTTGTGGGTCGGCGTCGGCGCTGGCCTCCAAGGCGGCGATCCAGGGAAGCTCCGCAAACCGCACCTGATGCTGCAGCCACAGCAGCAGCAGGGAACGTCGACGACGGAATGCCCGGTAGCTGGCGGCATAAAGCGCGCGAGCGTCAGCCTGGCTGAAGCGTGTGGCCAGCACCGGCCCGGTGAGTTGTGGAAGCAGCGCCGCCAGTGCCTCGCCTGAACGAACCACGCGCGCGGCGACGAGCTTGTCGAGCGAGGACTCCTGCGCGGTGGAGAGCCGATCGAGGAGGTGTCGGGGCAGATGGACGCCGGCCTGCACGGCCTCGCGTTGCTCCGCGTGCGTGATCGGCCGAGCTGCCGCAGCCGCGCCCAAGCTGCCCAGGGCCTCGCCGGGCTCGGCCAGAGCCTGCAGGCGCTCGGCCAGCACGTGGGCCAGGCGTGCGTGGCTCGGGCCCGCCAGCTGCGTTCGCGCGGAGCGCTGCGATGCCGCTCCGAGCCGGGTGCGCCGTGGGCGGTCACGAATCCCGCCAGGCGCAGACGGGTTCGGGCAGCAGCGCGGGAGCGACCGTCGGGATCGAGACCCGGCCAGGCGGTGAGCGTGGCGGTGAGCTGGCCCAACACCTCGTTGGGACGATGCACCCGCTGGCAGCGTCGATGGCGCGCGCGGGCAGCGGCGACCGTGGCGAGGAGTTCGGTCCGTCTCGCCTCGAAATCGTCGGGGAAGCGGGCGAAGGGCAGACCGCCGGTGATGTGGCGCGTCGGCCCTTCACCGTCGAACTGGGGCGGTGGCCCGTCCACGGTCTCGAGCAGCAGCGCAACCAGCGCATCGGTGAGCGGCGCCCAAACCTCGTAATGCTCGCGCATGGCCTCGACCTCGTCGGAGGGGCGCTTCTGCGCCAGCGTCTCCGCGAGCGCGTGGGCGCTGCGGGCCAGCACTGGCGCCTCAAGGCCGACCAGAGGATCGGGAAGCGACGCTCGGCGGGCCTCGGGTAGAAGCGCAGGCGATCGAAGAAGGGCTCGATTTGATCGAGGACCGCGGCGGCCGTCGCGGGCGCGCCGTGCGCGATCAGCCACCGGATCGCCAGCAACGCGCCTTCCTCTGGCAGGTCGACGCGGTACTGGCGGGAGGCCAGACGTTCCGCTAGTTCGGAGAGGCCGATCGGGTCGAGGTAATGGCCGTTGAGCGCGGTGCGCGTGCTTGCCATCACGAGCCCAAGGCGCTCCGCCAGGGCGAGTTCATGTGCTTGCCAATCGCCGCCCGCCGCTGGCTGGCCGCTCGCGAAGCCGCCGCGTAGCACCTCGGGCGTCACCCAGGTCGGAAGTGCCGCATACGGCTGCCGTTCGCCGACCTGGGCCTTGCCGGATCCGAGGTGATCAAGCAGCCGCAGCAGACTTCGTACGCGGGCGGCGGCCTTTTGGCGCAGCCCCAGGTTCTCATGTGTCGCTGCGGCGCGCAGGGCCCGGGCCAACTGGCCGGCGATATAGCTGGCTCCGGTGGCGGCCTGGCCCGAGCTTGGTCGCGGATCCTTCGAGTCGTCGCTGGGCTGGGTCATGAGCGGGCAGTAGGGAGCGCTGCACGCGGCAGGCGGGCTTGGAGGCAGGGATCGAACCTGCGCCTCGCGGGTAGGAAGCCCACGGCTCTTCCAACTGAGCTACTCCAAGATCGCGCGCATCGTACGGGATCGGGCCGCCGTCCCGTCAAGCGCAACCGCAGCGGCTAGCTCCCGCTCCCGGCGAGCAGCCGGTCGCCGCCGCGAGATCGACGCGCTTGGCCAGCGCCGCGGCGCTCTCCTTGCGCTCGCTGTAGCGGTCCAGCAGGTAGGGGCCCAGGTCGCGGGTCAGGAGCGTGAACTTGAAGAGCTCCTCCATCACATCGACCACCCGGTCGTAGAACGCGGACGGCTTCATGCGTCCCGCCTCGGTGAACTCGGCGAAGGCCTTGGCGACCGACGACTGGTTCGGGATGGTGAGCATGCGCATCCAGCGGCCCAGCACCCGCATCTGGTTCACCGCGTTGAAGGACTGCGATCCGCCCGACACCTGCATCACCGCCAGCGTCTTGCCCTGCGTCGGACGCACCGAGCCCGTCGACAGCGGGATCCAGTCGATCTGCGACTTCATGATCCCGGTCATCGCCCCGTGGCGTTCCGGCGAGCACCAGACCATGCCCTCGGACCAGGCGGCGAGCGCGCGCAGCTCCTGTACCTTCGGATGCGACTCGGGGGCGTCGTCCGGCAGCGGCAGGCCGGTCGGATTGAAGATCCGCACCTCCGCGCCCATCGCCTCGAGCAGGCGGGCGGCCTCGAAGGTCAGCAGCCGGCTGTAGGAACGCTCGCGCAGCGAGCCGTACAGCATCAGGATGCGCGGCCGATGCCGCGACGGCGCGGGCACGGCCAGGCGGTCCTGGCTGGGCACGTCGAACAGCGCGCCGTCCAGCGCGGGGAAGTCGGCATCGGGGAAGAGGAGATCAGACATGGGGCGCGGGTGTCGAGGTGGGGGAAGGGGCGTGGCGGAGCTCGCCGGGAGGCGGGGACAGGCAGCGGTTCACGCCCACGGCGAGGGCCGCGCCGATCAGCTCGGCGACGATGAAGCCGGGCGCGCTGGCCGGCGCGATGCCGGCGAAGCTGTCGCTGAACATGCGGCCGACCACGGCGGCCGGGTTGGCGAAGGAGGTCGAGGCGGTGAACCAGTAGGCCGCGCCGATGTAGGCCGCCACCAGGGCCGCCACGAGCGAGGCCGGCGCGCGCAGGATCACCAGCAGCAGGCCGAAGGTGGCGACGCCCTCGGCGATCCATTGGCCCGTGCCCGCGCGCGGCTTGGAGGAGAACTGCAGCAGGGTCATGTCGAACATCGCGTGCGCCAGCCAGGCGCCGAGCACCGCACCCGCCAGCTGGGCGACGACGTAGGGCAGCAGCGCGGGTCCAGGCAGCGCGCCACGCCAGGCCATGACCAGGCTGACGGCCGGGTTGAAGTGGGCGCCGCTGATGGGGCCGAAGACCTCGATCAGCACGACCAGGCCGCCGACGGTGGCCAGGGTGTTGGCCAGCAGCGCGATGGCGGCGTTGCCGCCGGCGAGCCGCTCGGCCATGACGCCGGAGCCGATCACGATGGCCAGCAGCAAGGCCGTGCCCAGGCCCTCCGCGAGCAGTTGGCGACGCAGGTCCATCGCGTCAGCTCCGCGAGATGGCGGCCAGCGCCTGCTGCAGTTCCGTCCGCCCCATCGTCGCCAGCGGCAGTTGCAGCAGCTGCAGCATGCGGTAGCCGATGGCCTGCCGCGTCAGCTCGAACGCGCGGCGCTTGCCTGGCTCGCCGCCCTCGGCATCGGACGGATCCGGGTATCCCCAGTGCACCTTGACCGGTTGACCGGTGCCGCCGAAGAAGACCGGGCACTGCTCGGCCGCGGCGCTGTCGCACACGGTGATGACGATGGACAGCGGCGGCGCGTCCGTTGAGGTGAACTCGTCCCAGCTCTTGCTGCGGCAGCCCGCGGTGTCGATGCCGGCGGCTTGCAGCACATCGAGGGCGAGTGGGTTGACGCGGCCACTGGGCGCGCTGCCGGCGCTGAAGGCCCGGACGTCCTTGCCGAGTTGCTTCGCCCAGTGATTGAGCATGCCCTCGCCGAGCACGCTGCGTGCGGAGTTATGGGTGCAGAGGATCAGCACGTGGACAGTCATGGTTCAGCGGCTTCCGGGAGGTGAGGGCAGCAATGGCGCGGGCATTCAGCAGCCGCAGCCGGGCGTGGTCGACGGCAGGGCGCAGGACGCGCCCTGGCAGCAGTTCTCGGTGAGGTAGCCCAGCAGCTCGTTCATGCGGGCGTAGGCGGCGCGGTAGATGAGGTTGCGGCTGGAGCGCTCCTGCGTCACCAGCCCCGACCCCACCAGCTCCTTGAGGTGGAACGACAGCGTCGCGGCCGGCACGCCCAGCCCCTCCTGGATCGCACCGGGTGTCAGGCCGCTGTCGCCGACAACGACCAGCGCGCGATAGATCTGCAGGCGCAGCGGCTGGGCCAGGGCGCCCAGGGCGCGGACGACGTCGTCTTGTTCCATCTTTCGAGAATAGTCGAAATGATGGCGGAGAGCAATGCTTCCGATCACCGCGGTTCGGGGCGGGCGAGCGAGTCCGCTGGCGCTGGCTTGCTCAGGGCGCCATTCGGGTCATCAGGAGTCCTTACACTCCGCCGCTCAAAGAACGAGGACCACCGGCGATGGCCGGCCAGGGAGCGAGGAATGGGCATGAATGCGAGGACGCGCGCGGCTTGGGGCCGGGCGCGAGGATGGTTGGCCTTGTGCGTGGGCGTCGTGGCGCTCAGCGCCTGCGGAGGTGGCGGGGGTGGAGGATCGGATGCCGGCATCAGCCCGCCACCGGCGGGCGCGGCGTCGCTGATTCCCGTGGCCCCGGCACCCGGGGCGGTGCTTCAGGCCGATGCGGCCACGCTGCGGCCGCTGGCGACCGGCCACCTGTGGCGCTATCGCGGGGTCAGCGTGGTGCAGGGCAATGCCAGCCCGGCCTACACGACGGACGTCACGATCGCCGCGTCGGGCGGGGCCTGGACCGAGTCGGCGACCAACGCGAACAACGAGGGCGCCGCGTCGCATGGGGTGGCGCTCGAAGGCGGCAGCGTGGTGGTCACGGAGCAGTTCGACTTCACCGGCAAGGGATCGGGCGAGACCGTCCGGATGACGCAGCTGCGCTCGCCGGTGCGGGTCGACGACCAATGGACGATCCTGGAGCGGCGCTTCACCGACACCGCGATCGATGTGGACGGCGACAAGCGGACCGACGCGGTCGACGTCGCGATGTATGCGCGCGTGATCGGCGAGGAATCGGTGGCGTTGCCCCGCATGGCGGCGGTCAAGGCGGTCCGCGTGGACACGAAGCTGCTGGTGCGCGTCGTGCCCAGCAGCACCGGCACGCCGGGCGAGGTGACGACGCTGGAGATCTCGGACTGGTATGCGCCGGGCATCGGCCTCGTCCAGGAGCGCACGCGCGCGCCCCTGCCCAACAGCACGGTGCTGCGCGAGACGACCGAGGTGCTCCTCGGCTACGACATCGGCAGCGATGGCGGCGGCATCGCTCTTTACCGTTCCGCACAGGTGCCGGCGACGGCGCAGTCGATGGCCGGCGAGTTGCTGCCGGAGGCGGACAAGATCGTCGCCGTCGGGGAAGTCGGCAACGAGGTGCTGCTGTTCCAGCAGTCCAGCGCGAGCACGGCTTCCGACCTGATCGTGTCGCGCCTGGATCGCAACGGCCGGGTGCTCGACACGTTGCGCCACACGGGGCTGTCCCGCAACGGGGTGGTTCCGCCGATGCTGCACGCGAGCGGAGCGGTCGTCCTGGGTCGCGCGGAGAACCGGCCGGCCGAGGAGGTGCAGCTGCTGAGCTTCGACGCTCGCGGCGCGCTGTCCGCGACGCGGCCGACGATCAACCTTCGCAGCTCGAGCGATTTCCCGGATCAGGCGGTGCAGTTCGGTCCGGTGTCCGCCACCACGGACGGCCGGATCGTCTGGCTGCTGTGGGAGCGCGCAGGCCTGTTCGGGACCGCTCCGACGCTGGTGCTGCGCGGCTTCGACATGAACGGCGCGCCGACGGACCGCGAAGTCCGTCTCGAGGGATCGGCGACCAGCCAGCAGCGGCTGGCGATGTCGGGGCGCTACGTGATGGCGACGTGGAAGCGGCGCAATCCGATCAGCGGTTTCGACCAGCAACTGGCCGCCATCGAGCCGAACTCGCTCAGCGGCACGCGGATGACGATCGCCTCGGACCTGTCAGCGTTTCCGAATTACGTCACCGACTATGGTTTCTTCAACCAGATCACCGGCACCACCCTGGCGTGGGTCCGCGGCCTGGGCAGCGGGAGCGACCTCCCGGGCGTCGGCATGCTGCGCGTCAGCGGCGGGATGATGCCGCTGCGCGCCACCACCGGTCCGCTCGATACCGAACTCGTCGCCGGCCTGCCGCCGACCGGGTCGATGTCGCAACTGGCCGGACGCGGGCAGCGGATCTTCCACATGCAGGTCGTGCGCGGCGCGCCGTGGTCCGACATGACGGCGGAGCCCACGACGCTGCTGAAGCTGAGCTGGGTCGACGCCGAGGAGCGCCCGCTGAGCCAGACGCCGGTGCGCTCGGTCGAACTGCTGCCGGATCGCGCGGACATGCCGTCGACGATGGTGGCGCTGTCGGACCGGGTGCTCGGATTCAGCGGGGTCACGCAGCTCAGGACGACGGTGATGTGGGTGCCGAAGGAGGCGCGGTGAGGGGCCTCGGTTTCCTTGGGACCCTGTCCTTGCTGCCGAGCCGAACGCTGATCCTGGCGATCGGCCTCGGGATCGGTGGAGCGGCCCTGGCTTCCGGCGGCCCGCCGGAACCGGCCAGTTGCGACTTCGCCGCCTTCGTCGAGGAGACCGATCCCGCCGGGCTCAATGTGCGCGCGGAACCGTCGAGCGCCGCGCCGGTGCTGGGCAAGTTGCCGCCCGTCTGGACCGATGGCTCCGGCATGCGCGCGCGCGTGCTGGTGAAGGTCACCGCAAGCTCGAACGGCTGGTTCCGCATCCGCGAGGCCTTCGACGATGAAGCCTTGACGGGCCAACCGGCGCGGCCGGTCTACGAAGGCGAGGGCTGGGTCAGCGGACGCAAGCTCATCGTGAAGTCGCAGGCCAACGCCGGCCGCACCCGCCCCGATCCCAAGGCGCCCGTCGCCGTCCGGCTCAAGGACGGCCTGGTCTTCGACGGCAGCAGCACGATGACGGCGGGTCGCCTCGTCGATTGCCGCGGCAGCTGGGTGCAGGTGGATTACGACGAAGCCCGCTTCTCCGCCGAGATGCGGCCCTACCTGCAGGTCTCGCCCGCCGCCCGTGCCGGCCAACCCAAGGGCCGCTTCCGTGCCTGGCTGGATCAGATCTGCGGCATCCAGGAGACGACCTGCGATGGGTCGTCGTCGCTCGACGCGAAGTAGATTCCCGGCGCGGACCGCCACGGTCCGCCGGGCCAACTGCTCGTGGAGGCCGACATCGGCGTGAATCCATCACGCTCCGGCGCCGTGTAGTCCAACGCCTGACACCAGCTTCCTCCGCCGGCTGCTATGGCCGCCGCGATGCGCTCCCTAGAGTCGCCCTCGACACCGCCAAGGCGGGGCTTCTCCACGGGACGCGAAATGAATGCAGGGGCGTTGAACCATGTCTTCCGACTGGTCTGGTCGGATCACGCAGGCAGCTATGTGCCGGTACCCGAGTTCGGACGCGCGCGCGGGAAGCGCTCGTCGGTGGCATCCGCCGCGATGCGCTGCGCCATAGCCGCGTTGGCGCTGGGCGGTGCCAGCGCCGGTGCCGCGGGCCTGCCCACCGGCGGGCAGATCACCCAGGGCAGCGCCACGCTGACCCAGAGCGGCAACACGCTGCTGATCCAGCAGTCGACGCCCAAGCTCGCCACGAACTGGCAGAGCTTCAACATCGCCCCCGGGTCGACGGTCCAGTTCCAGCAGCCCTCCGCCGCCTCCATCGCGCTGAACCGCGTGACCGGCGGTGACGTCTCGCTCATCCAGGGCGCCCTGAAGTCCAACGGCCAGGTCTTTCTGCTGAACCCGAACGGCGTGCTGTTCTCCTCCACCGCGCGGTGGACGTGGGCGGGCTGATGGCCTCGACGCTCTTGCTCTCCGATGCCGACTTCATGGCCGGCCGCTATCGCTTCGACGGCGCCAGCGCCGCGTCGGTGCTCAACCAGGGCGCCATCGCCGCCGCGTCGGGCGGCTCGGTTTCGCTGATCGCCGCGAAGGTGATCAACGACGGCACCATCGACGCGCCGGGTGGCCAGGTGAACCTGGCCGCCGCGCGCACCGTCACGCTCGACGCCGGCGGCCTGGCGCGGCTGACGATCGACCAGGGCGCGCTCGATGCCGCCGTCGCCAACGGCGGGGCGATCCGCGCCGACGGCGGGCGCGTGCTCCTGACCGCCCGGGCGCTCGACCAGCTCACCACCGCGGTGGTCAACAACACCGGCCTCGTGCAGGCGCGCACGCTGGCCAGCGGCCGCAAGGGCGAGATCCTGCTGCTCGGCGACATGGCCACCGGCACGCTCAATGCGTCCGGCACGCTGGATGCGAGCGCGCCGCTCGGCGGCGACGGCGGCTTCATCGAGACCTCCGCCGCCCATGTCAACAACGGGACGCTGCGCGTGGACGCGAGCGCCGCGCGCGGCACCGGAGGCCAGTGGCTGATCGACCCCTACGACTACACCATCGGCGCGAGCGCCGCCGGCACCATCTCCAGCGCCCTGGGCAACGGGACCAGCGTCACCGTCACCACGCAGAGCAACGCCGCGGGCTATGGCGCCACCGGCAGCGGCAGCGGCGACATCACCGTCGCCAGCGCGATCACCAAGTCCTCCGGCGGCGCCGCGACGCTGACGCTGCTGGCCGACCGCAACATCATCGTCAACAGCCCGATCACCTCGACCTCCGGCGCGCTGGGCCTGACGCTGAGCGCGGCCAACAACGCCTCCTCCAGCCTGGGCGGCGTGGCGGTCAACGCCAACCTCGCGTCCAACGGCGGCCGCATCCTCATCGGCGGCGCGGGCGGCAGCAC
>NZ_VOSR01000429.1:0-3289 GCF_007997345.1 Mitsuaria sp. TWR114 | reverse complement strand
ATCGCGGCGCCGGCGATCAGCAGGTCGACGTCGGGCAGCTCGGCCAGCGCGCCGATCACCAGCTCGTGGCCCTTGCGCTCGATGAGGTGGCCCACCGAGGCCAGCGTGAAGCGGCCCGGCGCGAGTTGCAAGGCGGCGCGCGCATCCTCGCGTCCACCGGGATGGAAGAGCGCCAGGTCCACGCCGTTGCGCAGCGCGGTCACCTTCGCCGCATCGGCGCCCAGCGCGACCAGCTCGTCCTTGAGCGCCTCGCAGACGGTGATCATCGCGTCGGCCTGCTCGGCCGCGCGCAGGATCAGCTTGCGCGGGAACGGGTACTCGGGGATGAGGTTGATGTCGGTGCCGCGGGCGGTGATCACCAGCGGCTTGTTCAGCGCCTTGGCGACGAAGGCCGCGGCCACGCCGTCGGGATAGAAGTAGTGCGCGTCGATCAGGTCGAAGTCGTCGCCTTGCGCCTGCAGGCGCCTGGCTGCGCGCAGGAAGGTCCAGGCCAGCGTGTAGGGCGCGCTGCTCATGCCGACCTTGGGCAGGCGGATGAAACGCGGATGCTCGACCTCCAGGCCGTGGCGCGACTCGCGCGCCGGCGTGGCGGCGAACTTGCCGTACTCGCCGAAGCGCTCGCCCTTGAGCGGGAACCAGGGCACCGGCGCGATCACGCGCGACTCGGCCTGGCCCGAGGCCACCAGGTGGCGCAGGCGCGTCTCCACGAAGATGCCGTGGCTGGGCATCACCGCGCTCGGGTACAGCGTCGAGAAGGTCAGCAGCTTGAGCACGCTCAGACCCTCGCATCCGTGGGCCGGGCCGCGCCGGCCACGCCGCGCCCGGCCCGCAGCGACTGGCCCAGCGCGACCACGCGCTCGGCGTTGCCGTGCCAGGTCAGGTGCAGGCGGCCGATGGTGGCGCGGGCGCCCTGCCCCAACTGCTCGCGCAGCGCGGCGTCCGACGCCAGACGCGCCAGGCGCGCTTCCAGCGCACCGGCCTCGGCGGGATCGAAGAGCAGCGCGTTCACGCCGTCGTCCAGCACTTCCTCGATGTTGGGCGTGCTCGGCGCGACGATGGCCTTGCCCAGCGCCAGGTACTCGAAGAGCTTGAGCGGCGAGGCATAGGCCACCACCGCCGGCTGCAGCGCGATGTCGAAGGCGACCACGTGCGCCGGCACCTCGTCGCGCGAGACCACGCCCGTGAAACGCACGCGCTCGCCCAGCGCGAGCTCGGCGGCCAGCCGCTCCAGGTTGGCGCGCTCCGGGCCGTCGCCGACGATCAGCAGCCGCGCGTTGGCGGGCGCCGCGCCGGTGGCCATCCAGCGGATCACCTTGTCCATGCCGTGCCAGTCCCGCACGAAGCCGGTGAAGCCCAGCACCAGCGCGTCGTCCCAGCCCAGCGCGCGCTTGGCCTCGGCGGGCAAAGGCGCGGCGTCGAAGTGGGCCTCGTTGATGCCGTTGGGGATCACGACCATGCGCTCGGCCGGCACGCCGCGCGCGGCGATCATCGATCCCAGCACCCGCGTCACCGGCAGCACCGCGTCGGCACCGCGCCAGACCGTGTCCTCGGCCCAGCGCGCGACGCGCGGCAGCGCCAAGCCGCCGAACCTGGCGCGCTCGTCCACCAGCGGCGCGTTCACCTCCAGCAGCAGCGGCAGGCCGAGCCGCTTCTTCAGCATCAGCCCGCTGAGCAGGTAGAGGTTGTAGCGTTCGTAGATCAGGTCGGGCTGGAACTCGCGCGCCGCGGCGGCCAGACGGCGATAGGCCACCAGCGAGTAGGCCAGCTCCAGCAGCTCGTAGACGAACTTGGGCAGCTTGGCGCGCAGGCGATGCACCCAGCCGGCGTCGTCGCCCATCTTCGATTTCTCTTCCGGCGCGGACTCGCCGCCCGGCGCGACGACGCGCACCTCGTGGCCGAGCGCGCGCAGCGAGCCGATCATTTCCTCGATGTGGACCGCCTGGCCATCCTTGGACGCGGTGCGATGGTGATACAGGATCTTCATGCCGTCTGCTTCGCCGGGCCGATCAAGCGGCCTCGCGCATCGAGGACGCGCCCATGACGTTGCGCAGGAACGCGTCGTACATCAGCAGCGTCCACAGCGGCGTGCTGTGATCGCGCGAGCCGTTTTCATGCTGCTCGACCATCGCGCCCACGGCCTTGAGGTCGAACATGCCGGAGTCCGCCAGCGGCCCGCCCAGCAGCGCGCCACGCACGCGCTGGCGCAGCGGCCCGCGGAACCAGCGCGCCAGCGGCACGGCGAAGCCCATCTTGGGCCGGTAGAGCACGTCGTTCGGGAGATGCGGCTCGAGCGTCTTCTTGAACAGGTACTTGCCCTCGCCGCCGCGCAGCTTCAGGTGGGACGGCAGCGTGGCCAGCCACTCGACCAGCGGGTGGTCCATCAGCGGCTCGCGCACCTCCAGCGAGTGCGCCATCGACGCGCGGTCCACCTTGGTGTTGATGTCGCCGACCAGGTAGGTCTGCAGGTCGATGTACTGGATCAGCGCCAGCGGGTCGTCGGTACCGGCGCGCTCGGCATGCTGCAGGAACAGCTCGCGCGCGTTGTAGCCGCCCAGCTCCGACTTGAAGCGCGCGCTGTACAGCGGCAGGCGCTCGTTGTCGCGGATCACGGACATGGTGTGGAAGTAGGCCTCCACCGAATTGCGCGCCAGCGCCTGGAAGGTCGTCTTGGCGCGGAACACGCGCGGCGCCCAGTCCGCCTTCGGATAGAGCCGGCCCAGCGTGCCGAACAGCGGCTTGCGCAGCCCCAGCGGCAGGCTGGCGCGCATGCGCTCCTCCATCATGTGCAGCTTGTAGCGGCGGTAGCCGCCGAAGCTCTCGTCGCCGCCATCGCCCGACAGCGCCACCGTCACATGCTTGCGCGCGAGCTGGCAGACGCGGTAGGTCGGGATCGCGGAGCTGTCGGCATAGGGCTCGTCGTAGAGCCGCGCCAGCGTGTCGATCAGGTCGAAGTCGTCGCTCTGGACCATCTCCACGTGGTGATCGGTCTGGTAGCGGTCCGCCACCATCTGCGCGAATTCGGACTCGTTGTACTGCGGATCGTCGAAGGACATCGAGCAGGTCTTGACCGGCCCGTTGGTCTCGCCGGCCATCATCGCGACCACGGCGCTGGAGTCCACGCCGCCCGACAGGAAGGCGCCCAGCGGCACCTCCGAGATCAACCGCAGCTTGACCGCCTCGCGCAGGCGGCGCGTCAGTTCCTCCTGCGCCTGGACCTCGTCGATCTTGTTGTCCGTGGTGAAGCTGACGTCCCAGTAGCGGCGCGGCTGGCCCAGGCGCTGGTCGCCGC
>NZ_VOSR01000428.1:0-5695 GCF_007997345.1 Mitsuaria sp. TWR114 | reverse complement strand
TTGACCAGCATCGCCGCCAGGGGCGTGCGCAGCTCGTGCGCCGCGTCGGCCACGAAGACGCGTTCGCGCTCGCTGCTGTCGGACACGCGTCGCATCCAGCCGTTGATCGCCTCCACCATCACCGCCAGTTCGCGATGGCCCTCGCGATAGGCGAGCGGGGTCAGGTCCTGCGGGCCGCGCCGGGCCATCTCGCGCGCCACCGCGCTCCAGGGACGCATCGCCAGGCGGATCGACAGCCAGGCCGGCACCACGAGGATGGGCAGGCTGATCAGCAAGGGCAGCAGGTAGAAGCCCTTGGAGTAGATCGTGATGAAGACGTTCCACCCCTGGTTGCGCGCGAACATGGTCGTGCGCGTCCCCGAGGGCGCCTGCATGGTCTTGGCGACGTAGGCGACGCCGCCCAGGCGCAGCGGGAACTGGCGGTCCAGCGGCCCTTCGGGGACGAAGTCGGGCGCCTTCGGACTGCGGTACACGATGCGCCCGTGCTGCTGGACGACGAAGCCCGGCAGCGGGTCGTTGATGGCGTCGTAGTCCTCGACGATCGCCTCGTGGGCGCGGTCGAGCACGCGCTGGCGGCGGTCGGGGTCGTCGGCCAGCTCGTCGGCGATCGCATTGATGGTCTCGTAGAGCTTGCGGGTGTCGAGCAGCGGCCGGGCGCCCTGGCTCAGCAGGTAGCCCGCGCCCGCCGACCACAGCAGCGTCAGCAGCAGCATCTGCGCGATCAGCAGCCGCCGCACCAGGCTGGGTTGGGTGAGGGCGCGCGTGAAGTCGCGCACGCGTGAGGCCCCGATGAGCTGCATCTTCATGCCGGCCATTGGACCAGCCCAGCGGCCCGGCACGCGCCGCGCCGCGCGGCGCTTCATGCTTTCTTCATGCGTGGAAAAGGTCGGCTTCATGGACCGCTTTGACACTGCCGACGCGTTCCAGGCCCCGTCTGGTGCTCCAGTGCTCGGGCGGCGGTTTTCTTTCCCATGATCGACATGACCACATCCATGAAGTGTTTCCCCCTCACCCCCATCACCACCGCTCTCCTGCTGCTGCCGCTGTGCGTCGCGGCCCAGGCGCAGACCGGACCCGCATCGGCATCCGCGCCGACGTCCACCGTCGTTGTCCAGGGCGGCGTGGCCGTCGTCACGCGCTACGCCGGTTCGGACGAGCACCTCGTCGCGCCGCTGCTGGGGGTGGAGTACGCGCATGCCAGCGGCTTCTTCCTGAGCACGCAGCGTGGCCTGGGTTATGCGGGATCGACCGGCGGCCTGAGCTACAGCGCGGCGCTGGGCTACCGCGGCAAGCGCGAAGAGAAGGAGACGAAGGGACTGGGCGGCAGCAGCGGCAGCAAGTACCTGCGCGGCATGGGCGAGGTGAAGGGCAGCGCCACGGCGCACCTGGCGCTGGGCTATGCGGTGACCGACTGGCTCGAGCTGCAGGTCGCCACCGAGCAGCCGATCACGGCGCGGACCAACGGCGCGCTCTACAGCCTCGGCGCAGCGGCCACGGTGCTGTCGGGCGGCAGGAACACGGTGGTGCTGTCGGTGTCGGCCAACGCAGCGGACAAGAAGTACATGCAGACCTATCACGGCGTGACGGCCGCGCAGTCGGCGCGCTCGGGTTATGCGGTGTTCACGCCCAAGGCTGGCGCCCACATGGCCGAAGGCGGCGTGAGCTGGCAGCACAAGCTCTCATCGGACTGGCGCATCACCGGCATGGTCGGCGCGCAGCGCCTCCTCGGCGACGCGCGCAAGAGCCCCCTGACGCGCCGCGCGACCTCGCCGGTGGGGGCGGTGTATGTGAGCTACTCGTATTGATGAGCAATGGCCCGGCGATCGCCGGGCGCCCGCTTGCCATGCGAATCGGTTGTCGATCCGCATGGCGCCCATTCCCCACGCCTTGAGTTCGCGCTTGATCGCGAGTTCGCCGACCGCATCACCAGGAACGCGCCCTGGGTGTCACACCGCCACCGGCGCCTTGATCGCCGCGTGGTGCTGGTAGTCGCGCAGCTCGAAGTCGTCGAACTCGTAATCGAAGATCGAGGCCGGCTGGCGCTTGATGTGCATCGTCGGGTAGGGGAAGGGCGCGCGCTCCAGCTGCGTCCGCACCTGCTCGAAGTGATTCGCGTAGATGTGGCAGTCGCCGCCGGTCCAGATGAAATCGCCCAGGCCCAGCCCGCATTGCTGCGCCAGCATCTGCGTCAGCAGCGCGTAGCTGGCGATGTTGAAGGGCACCCCCAGGAAGATGTCGGCGCTGCGCTGGTACAGCTGGCAGGACAGCCTGCCGTCGGCCACGTAGAACTGGAAGAAGGCGTGGCACGGCATCAGCGCCATCTGGTCCAGCTCCGCCACGTTCCAGGCCGAGACGATGATCCGGCGCGAATCCGGGTTGGTCTTGAGCTGCTTCACCACCTCGGCGATCTGGTCCACATGGCCGCCGCCCGCCTTGGGCCAGCTGCGCCACTGCACGCCGTAGACCGGCCCGAGGTCCCCGTCCTCGCGCGCCCACTCGTCCCAGATCGTGCAGCCGCGCTCCTGCAACCACTTGACGTTGGAGTCGCCGCGCAGGAACCACAGCAGCTCCAGGATGATCGACTTCAGGTGCACCTTCTTCGTCGTCACGAGCGGGAACCCCTCGTTCAGGTCGAAGCGCATCTGATGCCCGAAGACGCTGCGCGTGCCTGTGCCCGTGCGGTCGCCCTTGGCGACGCCGTGCTCGTACACGTGGCGCATGAAGTCTTCGTACTGGCTGCGCACCGGGCGTGCGGCGGTGGTGTCTGCGGTCATGGGGCGCGATTCTAGAGAAGCCGGGGAGTCCCGCCGGGCATCAGGCATTGAACTGCAGCGCCGCCAGGCGCGCATACAGCCCGCCGCGCGCCACCAGCTCGGCATGCGTGCCTTGCTCGGCGATGCGGCCGTGGTCCATCACCACGATGCGGTCGGCGCGCTGCACCGTCGCCAGGCGGTGCGCGATCACCAGCGTCGTGCGGTCGCGCATCGCCTCGTCCAGCGCCTGCTGGACCAGTCGCTCGCTCTCGGCGTCCAGCGCGCTGGTGGCTTCGTCGAGCAGCAGCAGCGGCGCGTCCTGCAGCATCGCCCGCGCGATCGCGATGCGCTGGCGCTGGCCGCCGGACAGGCGCACGCCGCGCTCGCCGAGGAAGCTGTCGTAGCCCTGGGGCAACTGGCGGATGAACTCGTCGGCATGCGCGGCCCGGGCCGCGGCGATGACCGCCTCGCGGCTCGCGTCCGGACGGCCATAGCGGATGTTGTCCAGCGCGCTGGCCGAGAAGATCACGCTCTGCTGCGGCACCAGCGCCATGCGCGCGCGCAAGTCCGCCAGCCGCAGCCGGTCCACCGGCACGCCGTCCAGCAGCAGCGCCCCCGACTGGACGTCGAAGAAGCGCTGCAGCAGCTGCAGCACGGTGCTCTTGCCGGCACCGCTCGGGCCGACCAGCGCGACGGTCTCGCCGGGTTCGATGCGCAGGCTGAAGTCGTCCAGCGCGGCGCGGTCCGGCCGCGACGGGTAGTGGAAACGCACCTGCTCGAAGGCGACGCGCGCCGGGCCGGTCGACGCTGGCAGCGCCACAGGCGCGGCCGGATCCGCCACCGGCGACTGCGCGGCGAGCAGCTCCATCAGCCGCTCCGTCGCGCCCGCGGCGCGCAGCAGGTCGCCCCAGACCTCGGCCAGCACCGCCACCGACGACACCAGCAGGATCACGTAGACCACCGTCTGCCCGAGGTGCCCCGCGCTGATCCGGCCGGCCATCACCGCCTGCGTGCCCTGGTACAGGCCCCACAGCAGCGCGCCGAAGGTGGCGGTGATGATGAAGGCGACCAGGAAGGAGCGCACCCGGGTGCGCTTGCGGGCGGTGTCGAAGGCGGCCTCGCTGGCGGCATCGAACCGGGCCGCCTCCCGCGCCTCCTGCGCATGCGACTGCACGACGGTGACCGCGTTGAGCATCTCCGCCGCGATCGCGCTGGTGTCGGCGACGCGGTCCTGGCTCGCCCGCGACAGGCGGCGCACGCGTCGCCCGAAGAACATCGCCGGGGCCACCACCAGCACCAGGATGCCCAGCACCTGCGTCATCACCCACGGGTTGCTGGCGATCAGCAGCGCCACCGCGCCCACGCCCATGATCAGGTTGCGCAGCCCCATCGAGAGGCTGGAGCCGACGATGCTCTGGATCACCGTGGTGTCGGTGGTGATGCGGCTGATGACCTCGCCGGTCTGGGTGGTCTCGAAGAATTCGGGGCTCTGCCGCAGCACATGGCTGTAGACGGCGGTGCGCAGGTCCGCGCTGACGCGTTCGCCCAGCCAGCTCACCGCGTAGAAACGCAGCGCCGAGAACACGCCCAGCGCCGCGCCGGTGGCGAACAGCCAGAGGAAGTGCTCCCGCAGCGCCATCAGCCGCTCGCCCGGGTCGGCGGCGACCAGGCCCTGGTCGATCAGCTGGCGCAGCGCGATCGGGAAGACCAGCGTCGCCGCCGCCGCCATCACCAGGAAGACGATCGCCGCGGCGATCCGCCCCCGATACGGCCGCAGGAAGGGCCACAGCGCCGGCGCCATCGCCCGCAAGGGGGGCGGGTTGCGCACGGCGTTTGCCTGAGCCTCAGCCGAAGGGCCGGTGCCGGGGGGCGAAGCGGGGGTGGTCGAGGCGCCCGGGCGCGTCGAGGAGGGAGACATGGCGGACATCGGATCAGTTTAGGGGGCCGGTGTGGCGGAAAAGTCCCCACCCGCAGAAAGCCCATCCCAGGCAGTGATTGGCGAGGCAATCATTGCCTAAGCAATAATTGTCATCAAGTCTTTCCGCATCCTGCCTCCCGGAAAGCCGAAGTCAGAAAGCCCAGCCATGAGCCCCAACTTGCCGCCTCCCGCCGATTTCTACAGCGCCGACAGCTTCACCTCCGAGCCCAGCCTGGGCTGGCTGCTGCGCCAGATCAAGCAGTCGATGGTGCTCCAGGCCGACAAGATGCTGGGCGCGCACGACCTGACCCACGCCCAGTGGGCGCCGATGCTGCGCCTGCGCTTCAACGGCCCGATGTCCAGCGCGGCGCTCGCGCGTGAACTGGCGATGGACGGCGGCGCGATGACCCGCCTGCTGGACCGGCTCGAGGCGAAGAACCTGGTGCGCCGCGAGCGCTCGGTCGAGGACCGGCGCGTGGTGATGGTGTCGCTGACCGAGGTCGGCGTGAGCGCGATGGCGGCCGCGCCGGGCGTGCTGTCCAAGGTGTTCAACGATCACCTGGCCGGCTTCACCGACCACGAGTTCCGCACGCTGATCGGCCTGCTGCAGCGCGTCGTCGCCAACGGCCATGCGATCCGCGACGCGGGCCTGAGCTCCGAGACCTCGATCCTGGACAAGGACGATTGACCCGCACTTGCCGATGACGATCTCCCGCTGCTCTCTCCCCCTTCACAAGAACAACAGTCCCGAGGAACCCCCGATGACCTCCCGATCCCTTCATCGCACGACGCTGGCGCTGGCCATGGGCGCGGCGCTGCTGATGGTGCTCGCCGCCTGCGCGCCCATCCCCAAGCTGGCCGAGCCGGGCCGGCCGATCGACGGCGACGAGGCCGTCGCGCGCCTGGGCCTCGAGGCCGGCCCGGCCGAGGCGCTCGACGCGCAATGGTGGAAGGCCTTCCGCGATCCGCAGCTGGACGCGCTGGTCGAGCAGGCGATCGCGAACTCGCCGACGCTGGCGCTGGC
>NZ_VOSR01000427.1:0-3976 GCF_007997345.1 Mitsuaria sp. TWR114 | reverse complement strand
CCTGCGCACGCCGGACGACCAGCTGCAGGTCAATGCCTCGCGCTTCGACCAGAAGACCGTCGGCAACGTGATGGTCCGCATGACCTTCACCGCCCCGGACCAGCCGCCCGAGGTCCAGGCCCTGTACGCCTCCACCAGCGGCAACACGCAGGACGCGATCCTCGACCGCGCCCGCAGCTACCGCCTGCCCTGCCTCTCGGCCGAGGACCGGCCGATGAGCTTCGTCCAGCACTTCATCTACCGCAAGCACGACGCCGGCCGCGCCAGCTTCAAGGACGAGGTCACGCTGGGCGAGTTCCTGTCCAACATCAAGGGCATCCGGCAGCAACAGGCCGAGTTCGACTTCAACACGATGAACTGCCCGTTCACCGTCGCCTGGACGCTGGGCAAGCCGGCGCTGGCCAACCGCGTCGGCGAGATCGGTACCGAGCGCGACCCCAACCGCGCCGAGTTCCTGGCCTGGCTGGGGGGCCTGGAGATGGACCTGACGCCGGATCGCTTCGAGCACCTGCTGGGCCGCATGGTCAAGATCAAGGTCGCCTGCGGCACGCTGCGCCTGCAGCCGGCCACGACAGCCGCGGCCGCGCCCCTGGCGCCTTGATGTAACCGCGCGGCTCCGCGCGGTGAAACCCGGTAACCCGTTCGAAACGAGTGGGCGCGCCGATCTGTTCAAATCGTGCGTTTCCGGCGCCCGCGCCCGGCCCTCGTGCCGGGCCTCGCGGATGCACCGACCGAACACCTCCGCGGCACGACGTCCACTGGCTGGGCGACGCGCCCATGACGTCATCGATTCATTTCACTCGCAGGAGACTTTCCTCATGACCATCAAGATCGGTATCAACGGCTTCGGTCGCATCGGCCGCATGGTGTTCCGCGCCGCCGTGGCGAACTTCAAGGACATCCAGATCGTCGGCATCAACGACCTGCTGGAGCCGGACTACCTGGCCTACATGCTGAAGTACGACAGCGTTCACGGCCGCTTCGACGGCGATGTGGCGGTCGACGGCAACACCCTGATCGTCAATGGCCAGCGCATCCGCCTGACCCAGGTCAAGGATCCCGCCGAGCTGAAGTGGAACGAGGTCGGCGCCGACATCGTCGTCGAGGCCACCGGCCTGTTCCTGACCAAGGAAACCGGCGAGAAGCACCTGGCCGCCGGTGCCAAGAAGGTCATCATGTCGGCCCCGTCCAAGGACGACACGCCGATGTTCGTCTACGGCGTCAACCACACGACCTACGCCGGCCAGGCCATCATCTCCAACGCCAGCTGCACCACCAACTGCCTGGCCCCGCTGGCCAAGGTGCTGAACGACAAGTGGGGCATCAAGCGCGGTCTGATGACCACCGTGCACGCCACCACCGCCACGCAGAAGACCGTCGACGGCCCGTCCAACAAGGACTGGCGCGGCGGCCGCGGCATCCTCGAGAACATCATCCCCAGCTCCACCGGCGCCGCCAAGGCCGTGGGCGTGGTGATCCCCGAGCTCAACAAGAAGCTGACCGGCATGTCCTTCCGCGTGCCGACCTCCGACGTCTCGGTCGTCGACCTGACCGTCGAGCTCAACAACGAGGCCTCCTACAAGGAGATCTGCGCCGAGATGAAGGCCCAGAGCGAAGGCGCCCTGAAGGGCGTGCTGGGCTACACCGAGGACAAGGTGGTCGCCACCGACTTCCGCGGCGACCCGCGCACCTCGATCTTCGACGCCGAGGCTGGCATCGCCCTGGACGGCACCTTCGTCAAGCTGGTGTCCTGGTACGACAACGAGTGGGGCTACTCGAACAAGGTGCTGGAGATGGTCAAGGTCGTCGCCAAGTAAGCGATCCTGGAACCCGTTCCCCCAAAGCCTCGAAGCCCCGCCCCGGCGGGGCTTTTCTTTTGCGCAACGTCGTTCGCATCCCCGACACGAACCGTCACAAGCACCCTCGGCGCTGGCGCGATCTGGCGTGAGAAATCCCCCATCGGTAATGCTCTGCTGCGAATGTGTCAGGGGATTAGTGATTTGTCGGTGATGGCCACCCTAAACTGGTTAGCCCAGTTTTGTGGAGCCGTCGCATGTCCGTGCTGTCTTTGCCGAAGCGCCTGGCCGCTGCCGTGGCCGTGTTCGGGTTGTTTGGAGCTGGCGGCGCCAGCGCGGTGACCGGGACGGCGGTCCGCCCCGACCAGCAGCCCGATTTCGCCCGGGTGATCGTGCGCTTCAAGGCTCAGGCCGATGCGGTGAAGGCGCGCCCGCTGGCGACGCGGGTGACGGCCTCCGAGGCCCGCGACATCGCCCAGGTCCGCGGCACGACGCTGGGGCTGCGCCATGCCGCGTCCCTGCATGCCCGCATCAGCCTGGACAGCCGCACCCACGTCTACACCGCCAGCGGCATGAGCTCGGCCGAGCTGGCGCGCCGACTGGCCCAGGACACCGAGGTCGAATCGGTCGAGGTCGACCGCTGGTGGCGGCATTTCTCGGTGCCCAACGATCCGCTGTACGCCACCGCCGCTTCGGCGGGCGTCACCGCCGGCCAGTGGTACCTGAAGGCGCCGGACGCGACGGTGGTCTCGTCGATCAACGCGCCGGCGGCCTGGGACCGGGCGACCGGCACCGGCGTCGTCGTCGCGGTGCTGGACACCGGCGTGCGCTTCGATCATCCCGACCTGAGCGGCCAGTTCGTCGGCGGCTATGACCTGGTGGGCTACAACCAGGGCGGCACGGCGACCTCCACCCAGATCGCCGCCGCCAACGACGGCAACGGCGCCGACAGCGATGCGAGCGATCCCGGCGACTGGGTCAGCCAGGCCGACATCGACTCGGGCGCGCTGGGCAGCACCTGCACGTCCGACGACATCGGCAACAGTTCCTGGCACGGCACGCGGGTATCGGGCCTGATCGCGGCGCTCACCAACAACGGCCAGGGCATGGCCGGCCTGGCCTACAACGCGAAGATCCTGCCGGTGCGGGTGCTGGGCAAGTGCGGCGGCTGGGCCTCCGACATCGCCGCGGGCATGCGGTGGGCGGCCGGCGTGGACGTGCCGGGCCTGCCGACGAATCCCAACAAGGCCAAGGTGATCAACCTGAGCCTGGGCGGCGACGGCAGCTGTGGCTCGACCTACCAGGACGCGATCAACGCCGCCTACAACGCGGGCGCGACGGTCGTGGTGGCGGCGGGCAACGGCGTCGAGAACGACGACCCGACCAAGGAAGGCGGCATCGCCGTCGGCACGCCGGCCAACTGCAACAACGTCATCGCGGTGGCCGGCCTGCGGCATGTGGGCACCAAGGTCGGGTTCTCCAACCTCGGCCCGCAGGTGACGATCAGCGCGCCTGGCGGCAACTGCGTCAATACCACCGCCGGCAGCACCTGCCTGTATCCCATCCTGTCGACCAGCAACGCCGGCACGACGACGCCGGTGGCGGGCAGCGGCGCGTTCAACTACAGCGGCACGGGCACCAGCTTCTCGACGCCGCTGGTCAGCGCGACCATCGCGCTGATGCTGTCGAGCAATCCGGCGCTGACGCCGGCGCAGATCAAGGCGGCGCTGCAGAGCTCGGCCCGCGCGTTCCCGACGGCAAGCGGCGTCGCGCAATGTGTGGCCGGCAACAGCGCGCAGCCGCAGCTCGAGTGCAACTGCACGACCAGCACCTGCGGCGCCGGCATGCTGGACGCGAATGCCGCGGTCGCCGCGGTTGCGCCGACGACCAATACGCCGACGACGCCCACGACGCCGACCGAGCCCACATCGGGTGGAAGTGGTGGCGGCGGTGGCGCGATGAGCGCCTTCTGGCTGGCCGCGCTGGTGCTGGCGATCGTGGCGCTGCGCTGGCCGAGGGCTGGCGCCAAGGGGAGCTCAGGGCGCTAAAAGTCCTAAGGTGTCCCAAAGGGCCTGAAGGCCTGAGGGCCCTAAAGACCTGAGGACCTCGTCGCGAAGCCCTCTGCCGCAAAGCCTCGGACCTGACCAACGCGGCGGACGATTGACTCCCTCTCCCGCAAG
>NZ_VOSR01000426.1:0-871 GCF_007997345.1 Mitsuaria sp. TWR114 | reverse complement strand
GCGGCGACATCGACAGGCTGTCCAGCAGCGTCTCCGAACGGGCGCAGACCACCAGCCGCGCGGCCGCCGGCACGGCGCCCTGGATCCATTCGCGACGCAGCGCGAGCACCGCCTCGGCCTTCGCGGCCAGCGCCTGGCGGGACGCCGGCGGCAGCAGCGACAGGGCCTCCAGCAACTGCTGCTGCTCGGCACTGGACAGGAAACGCAGCGCGGTCCAGCGCTCGGTCAGCTGGCGCAGCTGCTTCAGCGGCGCGGCCGGCAGGCTGGCGCCGTTCGCGCCGGCGCCGTCGAGCCACAGCGGCGAGAGCAGCGCGGCGGGCAACTGGTCCGCCAGTTCGCGCTTGCGGCGCGAGAGCAGCACCGACTCGAGCGCCTCGCGCTTGAGCTTCTTGCCGGCGTCGTCGGGCAGTGCGCGCAGGCGCGCCAGCGGGCCGCGGCGCATGTCGTCGAGCCAGTCGATCCAATCGACCAGCCGCGCGTCGGCCAGCGGCTCCTGGTGCGCGATCAGCAGCAGCTGCGCGGCCGGCACGGCGCGCAGCGCCGCCAGGCGCTCCGAGTCGACCGATTCAATGCCGTCGACGACCAGCAGCGCCGCCTGCGGCTTCGCGGGTGGCGTCGTGGCGACGGTCACCGATTTCGCCTCCTCGCCCAGCCAGCGTGTCAGGTCGCGCCGCCAGGCGGCGTGGGCCGCCTCCGGGGCGATGACGACGGCGGCTTCACGCCGAAGCACTCGCCCCACAGCCGGATCGCGGCGATGGCCGCGCCGCGCTGCCCCAGGCCGAGGTCGTCCGCCACGAGCGCACGGCCGGCGCAGACGGCGAACAGCGCCGCCTCCCAGGCATGGACCGGCAAGTCGTCGCGCAGCAGCGCG
>NZ_VOSR01000425.1:0-7557 GCF_007997345.1 Mitsuaria sp. TWR114 | reverse complement strand
CGGTACAGGCCGACCAGCATCTGGTCCAGCGACACGCCCGCGGGCTGGGTGCGCGAGGCGATGCGCGACAGCGTGTCGCCCGGCTTGACGGTGTATTCGGAATCGCCCGTGGCCGGCGCCGGAGCGGCCGGTGCAGCGGACGGGGCCGGTGCGGGACGCGGCGTGCGCGCGGTCACGGCCGGCGCGGGCGGCTGGCTGACCGGGGTGGCCGGCGCGGAGGACACCGGCGCCTGCGTGCGCGCGGTCGCCGGCGACGGCGCGGGCGCCGAGATCACCGGCGAGGTGGTCGGTTCGGCCGGACGCGCGACGTTGTTGCTCGGCGGATCGAACAGCAGCGTGAACTCGCGGGTCAGGCGGCCGCTGGACCAGTTCAGCTCGAGGATGACGTCGACGAAGGGCTCCTGCACCGCGCGGTCGCTGGACAGGCGCAGGTAGGGGCGTCCGTCGGAGCGGCGGGCCAGCTGCACCTGCGTGTTGGCCAGCACCGCGTTGTAGTCCAGGCCCGAGGCGCGATAGGACTCCGGCGGCGCGACGCGCAGCTTCAGCGAACTCGCCTCTTCAGGGCTCAGGCTGCTGACGTCGATCTCGGCGCGCAGCGTTTCGCCGAGCGCCGACTGGACTGTCAGTTTCCCCAGTCCCAGACCCCAGGCGGAGCCCGCCGCCAGTCCCAACGCGGTGACCGCGGCCACCTGGCTCAGCGCAAAACGCGCATATGCGCTCGCATGTTTTTTCAAGGCGTCCCCCAAAGCAACAAAGCGGCCCACCCGGAGGACCGCTCGTCATGACGTATTGTTGTTGTGCGACTCATGCGCCGCGCAGGCTCCCTGCCCATCCCGCGGTAGAAAATCACAACGGTGGCAAGCATATACGCATCGTTGCTGAGGTAGCTCATGAATAACATCCATGAGCCAGCCTCGATTCACAGGTGGTTACGGCCTTGTCGCTAGAAGGCAACGCGAGCGCCGTGCTCGCTTTCCCTCATCGGAGCGAAAAAAAGCGGTGGCACGCCACCGCTTCCCGACCCCTGGCTCAGCGATCCAGCAGGATCCTCAGCATCCGGCGCAGCGGCTCCGCCGCGCCCCACAGCAACTGGTCACCGATCGTGAACGCGCCCAGGTAGTCCGGGCCCATCGCCAGCTTGCGCAGGCGGCCCACCGGGATGGTCATCGTGCCGGTCACGGCCACGGGCGTCAGGTCCTTGATCGTGGCCTCGCGGGTGTTGGGGACGACCTTCACCCACTCGTTGTCGGCGGCGATCATGGCCTCGATGTCGGCCAGAGGCACGTCCTTCTTCAGCTTGAAGGTCAGCGCCTGCGAGTGGCAGCGCATCGCGCCCACGCGCACGCAAAAGCCGTCGACCGGCACGGCCGCCGAGCCGAAGCCTTCGCCCTGGCCGAGGATCTTGTTGGTCTCGGCCATGCCCTTCCACTCTTCCTTGGAGGTGCCGTTGCCCAGGTCCTTGTCGATCCACGGGATCAGCGAGCCGCCCAGCGGCACGCCGAAATTGGCGGTTTCCTCGGCCGACAGCGAACGCTGCTTGGCGATGACCTGGCGGTCGATCTCGAGGATGGCGCTCTTGGGGTCGTCCAGCAGCGGACGCACGGCGGCGTTGAGCGTGCCGTACTGGGTCAGCAGCTCGCGCATGTGCTGCGCGCCGCCGCCCGAGGCCGCCTGGTAGGTCTGCGTGGACATCCATTCCACCAGGCCCGCCTTGTACAGCGCGCCCACGCCCATCAGCATGCAGCTGACGGTGCAGTTGCCGCCGATCCAGTCCTTGCCGCCCTTGGCCAGCGCGTTCTTGATCACCGGCATGTTGACCGGGTCCAGCACGATCACGGCGTTGTCGGCCATGCGCAGCGAGGACGCGGCGTCGATCCAGTGGCCGTTCCAGCCCGCGGCGCGCAGCTTGGGGTAGACCTCGTTCGTGTAGTCGCCACCCTGGCAGGTGATGATGATCTCGCAGCGCTTGAGCTGCTCGATGTCGAAGGCGCTCTGCAGCGCGGTCTCGTTCTTCGCGAACGACGGGGCGGTGCCGCCGGCGTTCGAGGTGCTGAAGAACAGCGGCTCGATCAGGTCGAAATCGCGCTCCTGCGCCATGCGGTCCATCAGCACGGAGCCGACCATGCCGCGCCAACCCACCAGTCCAACCAAAGTCGTCATTTGCGTTCCTTGAAGAGGCCCGGCACTGCTGGCCGGGCATGTCGCCCAAACACCGTCACAAACCCTGGGGAGCCTGCCCGGCTCGCTTCGCCGGGTTTGTGAGTGGGGGCGAGACGAACCGGAGCGGACTAGCTCTTGATGGTTTTGGTCGTGGTAATGGTGGTCGTGCCCTTGCTGGACGCAATGGCGGCGACGACGGCATCGCCCATCTCGCGCGTGCTCACCTTCTGGGTGCCCTCGCTCCAGATGTCCGCGGTACGCAGACCCTGGGCCAGCACGGACTGAACCGCCGACTCGATGCGAGCGGCGGCTTCGGGCTGGTTGAGGGAGAACTTGAGCATCATGGCAGCGGACAGGATTGTAGCGAGCGGATTGGCAATCCCCTTTCCTGCTATGTCTGGCGCGCTGCCATGACTCGGTTCGTACAGGCCTTTGTTGTTCTTGTCCAACGAGGCACTGGGCAGCATGCCGATCGAGCCGGTCAGCATGGCCGCCTCGTCCGACAGGATGTCGCCGAACATGTTGCCGGTGACGACGACGTCGAACTTCTTGGGCGCCTTGACCAGCTGCATCGCGGCGTTGTCGACGTACATGTGCTCGAGCTCGACGTCCGGGTACTGCTGGTGGACCTCGGTCACGACATCCTTCCAGAACTGGAAGGTCTCCAGCACGTTGGCCTTGTCGACGGAGGTCACCTTGCGATTGCGCTTGCGCGCGGCCTGGAAGGCGACGTGGGCGATGCGCTCGATCTCGGGACGCGAGTAGCGCATCGTGTCGAAGGCTTCCTCGCTGCCGGGGAAGTGGCCATCGACGGCGGTGCGGCGGCCGCGCGGCTGACCGAAATAGATGTCGCCGGTGAGCTCGCGGATGATCAGGATATCCAGGCCCGCGACGAGTTCCGGCTTGAGGCTGGACGCATGGGTCAGCTGCTCATAGCAGATCGCCGGGCGGAAGTTGGCGAACAGGCCCAGCGCCTTGCGCAGGCCCAGGATCGCCTGCTCGGGGCGCAGCGCGCGCTCGAGCTTGTCGTACTTCCAGTCGCCGACGGCGCCGAACAGCACCGCGTCCGCAGCCTGCGCCAGCTTGAGCGTGGCCTCGGGCAGCGGATGACCGGCGGCCTCGTAGGCGGCGCCGCCGACGGGCGCGCTTTCCATCTCCAGCGGCAGGTCCAGGACCTTCAGGACCTTGACGGCCTCCGCGACGATTTCGGTGCCGATGCCATCACCGGGCAGGACTGCGATCTTCATGGGGTCCTCAGCGAGTAATTCGGTTGTTGAGCCACGGCTTGGTGGCGATGCGTTCGGCCTCGAAGGCCTTGATCTTGTCGGCGTGACGCAGCGTCAGGCCGATGTCGTCGAAGCCATTGAGCAAGCAGTACTTGCGGAACGGCTGGACGTCGAAGGGCAGTTCCTCACCATCGGGCTTGACGACGACCTGGCGCTCCAGGTCCACGGTCAGCTGATAGCCCGGGAAGGCGAAGACCTCGTCGAACAGGCGCGCGATCTGGCTCTCGGGGAGCACGATCGGCAGCACGCCGTTCTTGAAGGTGTTGTTGAAGAAGATGTCGGCGAAGCTGGGCGCGATCAGCGCGCGGAAGCCGTACTGCTGCAGCGCCCAGGGCGCGTGCTCGCGGCTGGAACCGCAGCCGAAGTTGCCGCGCGCGATCAGGATCGAGGCGCCCTGGTAACGCGGCTGGTTCAGCACGAAGTCCGGGCTGGGCTTGCGCGAGGCCGGATCCTGACCCGGCTCGCCGTGATCGAGGTAGCGCCACTCGTCGAAGAGATTCGGGCCGAAGCCGCTGCGCTTGATCGACTTCAGGAATTGCTTGGGGATGATCGCGTCGGTGTCGACGTTCTCGCGATCCATCGGGGCCACGAGGCCCTTGTGCACGGTGAACTTGTCCATGTGTTGCTCCTGCGTCCGGGCGCTCAGGCCAGGCGGCGCACGTCGACGAAGTGCCCTTCCATCGCGGCGGCCGCGGCCATCGCGGGGCTGACGAGGTGGGTGCGGCCGCCGGCGCCCTGACGACCTTCGAAGTTGCGGTTGCTGGTCGAGGCGCAGCGCTCGCCCGGCTCGAGACGGTCCGCGTTCATCGCCAGGCACATCGAGCAGCCCGGCTCGCGCCATTCGAAGCCCGCGGCCTTGAAGATCTGGTCCAGGCCTTCGGCCTCCGCCTGCGCCTTCACCAGGCCGGAGCCCGGCACCACCAGCGCCAGCTTGACGTTGCTGGCCACGCGGCCGCCCAGGCGCTTGACCACGGCCGCGGCCTCGCGCATGTCCTCGATGCGGCTGTTGGTGCAGCTGCCGATGAAGACCTTGTCGATGCGGATGTCGTTGATCGCCTTGTTGGGCTCCAGCGCCATGTATTGCAGCGCGCGCTCGATGGCGCCGCGCTTGACGGCGTCCTTCTCCTTCTCGGGATCGGGCACGCGATCCTCGATGGACAGGACCATCTCGGGCGAGGTGCCCCAGGTCACCTGCGGGCGGATCTGCGTCGCGTCCAGCTCGACGACCGCGTCGAAGGTCGCGCCCGGATCGGAATGCAGCGTGCGCCAGTACTGCACGGCCTGGTCCCATTCGACGCCGGTGGGCGTGAACGGACGGCCCTTGACGTACTGGATCGTCGTGTCGTCGACGGCGATCAGGCCGGCGCGCGCGCCCGCCTCGATCGCCATGTTGCAGACGGTCATGCGGCCTTCCATCGACAGCGCGCGGATGGCGCTGCCGGCGAACTCGATGGTGTAGCCCGTGCCGCCGGCGGTGCCGATGCGGCCGATGATGGCCAGCACGATGTCCTTGGCGCCGACGCCCGGCATGACCTGGCCCTCGACCTTGATCAGCAGATTCTTGGCCTTCTTGGCCAGCAGCGTCTGCGTGGCCAGCACGTGCTCGACCTCGGAAGTGCCGATGCCATGCGCCAGCGCGCCGAAGGCGCCATGGGTCGAGGTGTGGCTGTCGCCGCAGACGACGGTCATGCCGGGCAGCGTGGCGCCCTGCTCCGGGCCGATCACGTGGACGATGCCCTGGCGCTTGTCGCTCATCTTGAACTGCGTGATGCCGAAGCGGTCGCAGTTCTTGTCCAGCGTGTCGACCTGCAGCCGCGAGACCGGGTCGGCGATGCCCTGGCTGCGGTCGGTGGTGGGCACGTTGTGGTCGCTGACGGCCAGGTTGGCCGACAGGCGCCAGACCTTGCGGCCGGCCAGGTCCAGGCCCTCGAAGGCCTGCGGGCTGGTGACTTCGTGGACCAGGTGGCGGTCGATGTACAGGACGGCGGTGCCGTCCTCCTCGGTGTGCACCACGTGCTCGTCCCAGAGCTTGTCGTAGAGGGTGCGTGGCGCACCAGCGTTGGCGATGTTGGCGGTCATGGGATGGCTCTCCATCACTTCAGGAATGGCGCTTCACCGGGAAGCGCCCTTGGAAACGGGGGGCGACGAGGTCGCGGGCGAGGCCGAGGTCGAGGCGGACGCCTCGCCCCGGGCCGCCGGGCACAGCGCGTCGACGAAGCGCTGCACGACGGTGGGCAGCCGCTCCTGGCGGGCCACGCCCAGCACGTAGTCGCGCTGGGCCCAGGCTTCATCGAGCGCCAGCCGGCGGACATCGAAGACCTGGGCGAAACGGCGCGCCGGCGCGTCCGGCAGCACCGCGACGCCCATGCCGGCCTCGACCAGCTGGGCGATCGCATCGAAGCCGCGCACCTGCAGCCGCGCCTTCAGCGTGCGGCCGCGGGTCATGGCCTCCTGCATCATGAGTTCCTGCGCCGCGGCGCCGCTGTGCAGGCCGACGAGGTCGTGGTCCAGCAGGTCGTCGAAGCTGACCGACTCGCGCCCCGCCAGCTCGTGCGCGGCCGGCACCAGCACCGCCAGCCGGCCGGTGCGGTAGGACCAGGTCTGCAGCCGGTTGTCCAGCAGCGGCGTCGTGAAGACGCCTACGTCGGCGCGGCCTTCGGCGACGGCGGCCTGGACTTCGGCGCTGGTCTGGTCCTCGAGGCTGATGCGGATCTGCGGATGGGCCTGGGAGAACGCGGCCAGGTCGGGCGGCAGCGCCTCGGCGATCGCGCCGGCGTTGGCGGCGATGCGCAGGTGGCCCTTGATGCCGCGGGCGAATTCGACGACCTCGCTCTCCAGCGCGTGCAGCGACGCATGCAGCGAGCGGATGTGGCGGACCAGCGCCCGGCAGGCCTCGGTGGGCTCGACGCCGCGGGCGCGGCGCTCGAAGAGCTGCACGCCCAGGCGGGTTTCCAGGTCGGAGATCCGCTTGCTGGCCGCGGCCAGCGCCAGATGTTCGCGCTCGGCCCCGCGGGTGATGGAGCGGGTCTGTTCGATCGCCAACACGAGGTTCAGGGTGGTGAGGTCGAGGCGCATGGTGGGGCGGCGGCTGGGTTGCACTGTAGCCTTCGCTCAGAGAGCAAGACTCTGGGCGTTCATGATAATTCCTTCGCCCGAAACGAAAGCTCAAAAATTTTCAGCCACGGCCGTTACCGTTGTTTAGCTTGTATTGGTCTGCATCGGGTCCTATGGTGGTCCTGCTTTGGTGTTGTGTCGGGCCACTTCATCAGGCATTCCACTTCTCAATCAGGAGACTTGCATGCAATCCCGAGCCCGAACCGCTGGCGCCTGGTCGCTGGCCGCGTTGTCGACCGCCGTGACCGCGCTGACCGCGCTGACCGCGATCGTCGCCCCGAGCACCGCGTTCGCCCATGGCGCGCCGGAATTCCCGATCTCGCGCCAGTACAACTGCTTCAAGAACCCCTCGCTGCCGGCCTGCCAGGCGGCGATCGCCTATGGCGGCGAGCAGGCGATCTACGACTGGAACGGCGTCAACCAGGCCAACGCCAACGGCAATCACAAGGCGGTGGTGCCGGACCTGAAGATCTGCGCCGGTGGGCAGGAGAAGTTCAAGGGCTTCGACCTGGCGCGGCCGGATTGGCCCGCCACGGCCTACTCCCCGGGCGCCGATGGGAAGTACGAATACCGCTACAACGCGACCGCGCCGCATCGCTCGCTGAACTGGACCTTCTTCCTCACGCGCGACGGCTGGAACCCGGCGGCATCGCCGCTGCGCTGGTCGGACCTGGAGCAGGTGCAGCAACTCGGGCCGGACCAGATCGTCACCAGCGGCAAGACCATCTACACGATGAAGCTCACGCTGCCCAAGCGCACCGGCCGGCATGTGCTGTTCTCGGCCTGGCAGCGCTCGGACAGCACCGAAGCCTTCTATGCCTGTTCCGACGTCGACTTCGGCGGCGGCACGACGCCCCCGGGCACGCCCTCGGACCTGAAGCAGATCGGCCAGGTCTCGGCGGCGCAGGACCTGCCGTCGGGCAGCACGGTGAAGCTGCGCGTGTTCAACGGCGCGGGCAATGACCTGGAGACGACCGCGATCACGCTGACCGCGGCG
>NZ_VOSR01000424.1:0-1002 GCF_007997345.1 Mitsuaria sp. TWR114 | reverse complement strand
CCGCGAATGCGCCGCTGACCTTTGGAGCGTCGACGTTGACCGGCTCGTTGAACGCGAGTGCGCCGGGGCTGTTGCAGACGGGGGCACTCTCGATCACGGGCACGACCGCGCTCAACAGCGGAACGTCGACGACCACGCTCGCCAACAGCGGCAACGTGTTCACCGGCGCTGTGAGCCTCACCAGCGGCGACGCAACGATCAACTCCAGCACGCCGCTGCTGCTCGCGGCCTCGACATTGAGCGGTGGCCTCAGCGCCACCGCGCCGGGCATCTCTCAGAGCGGCGTCCTCTCCATCGCCGGCCCGAGCGCGCTCAACAGCGACAGCTCGGCCATCATGCTGGTCAACGGCGGCAATGCGTTTGGCGGCGCGATGAGTCTTACCGCTGGCAATGCGACGTTGGCGGCGAATGCGCCCCTGACGTTTGGAGCGACGACGCTGACCGGCTCACTGAACGCGAGCGCGCCCGGGCTGCTGCAGACGGGCGCGCTCTCGGTCGCAGGCACGACGACGCTCAACAGCGGCACGTCGACCATCACGCTGGCCAACACCGGCAACGTGTTCACCGGCGCCGTGAGCCTCATCGGCGGCGATGCGACGATCAGTTCAAGCACGCCGCTGCTGCTCGCGGCCTCGACATTGAGCGGTGGCCTCAACGCCACCGCGTCGGGCATCTCGCAGAGCGGCGTCCTCTCCATCGCCGGCCCGAGCGCGCTCAACAGCGGCAGCTCGGCCATCACGCTGGTCAACGGCGGCAACGCGTTTGGCGGCGCGATGAGTCTCACGGCTGGCAGTGCGACGGTGGCCGCCAATGCGCCGCTGACCTTTGGAGCATCGACGCTGACCGGCTCGTTGACTGCGAGTGCGCCCGGGCTGCTGCAGACGGGCGCACTCTCAGTCGCAGGCACGACCGCGCTCAACAGCGGCAGCTCGGCTATCACGCTCGTCAACGGCGCCAACGTGTTTGGTGGCGCGATGAGTCTCACGGGCGGCGATGCGACGT
>NZ_VOSR01000423.1:0-4604 GCF_007997345.1 Mitsuaria sp. TWR114 | reverse complement strand
GAGGAGGCCGCGCGGCGCGAGACGCCGGCCTGGGTCTTCAACCGCAGCGCCTGGCCCGGCATGGCGGCCTGGGACGCCTGGCTGCGGCTGTGGAGCCCTTACCAGCTCAATCCCTTCAACCTCGATCCGCTGCGGGACATCGTGCGACGCCATGTCGATGTCGACGCGCTGCGCGAGGGACCGATCAAGGTCTTCGTCACCGCCACCTCGGTGCGCACCGGCCAGCCGCGGGTGTTCAGCGGGGAGGACCTGGGCATCGAGGCGCTGATGGCCTCGGCCTGCCTGCCGCACAGCGCGCAAACGGTGGTGATCGACGGCGAGCCCTTCTGGGACGGCGGTTTCTCGGGCAACCCGGCGCTGTGGCCGCTGGTCTACGGCACCCACTCCGACGACGTGCTGCTGATCCAGATCAATCCGCGTGAGCACGCGGGCATTCCCCGCACCGCGTCCGAGATCGACGACCGCATCAACGAGATCACCTTCAACGCGAGCCTGGTGGCGGAGCTGCGCGCGATCGCCTTCGTGCAGCGGCTGCTGCGCGACCGGCGCATCGATCCGACGCGCTACAAGCAGATGCGGCTGCACCGCATCGCCGACGAGGACGGCCTGGCGCCCTTCGGCGCGTCGAGCAAGCTCAACACCGACCCGCGGCTGCTGACCACGCTGTTCGTGCTCGGCCGCGAGGCCGCCGACAAATGGCTGACGACCTGCGCGCGGCACGTCGGCCACGACAGCACGCTGGACATCGGCGAAGTGTTCCTGGCCAACCGGGTGCGCAACGCGCGGCCGGCGGTCAAGGCGCCAGTGAAGGCGCCGGAGAAGGCAGTGGCGAAGGCGCCGGGCAAGGCGGGTAAGGGCGGCAAGGCCTGACCCTGGGACGCAGGGTCGACGGTCGACCGGCGGCGGCGGCGGACTTTGCCGTCCGCGGCGCGACACCGCGACCGCCGCGTGGCCTTCGAGATCAGCTCAACCGCCGAAAGCGCAATTCCTCGATCAGCGTGTCGTTCCCCACCGTCTTGACGCGCTGCTCGACCACCTCGACGCGGCCGTCGGCGGCGAGCTGGCGGATCTCGCGCGCGGCGCTGTCGAAGACCAGCGGATGCTCCAGGCCGGAGCCGGCGTGTGGCAGGTCGACAAGTTCCCCGGGGGACGAGTCGAGGAACACGGTCATGGCGATCGAACTCATGCTGGACCTCACGAGCTGGACGAACACGGCGCGACTTTATGCAGCATCGCAGCAAGTGCAAGGGCCTGACCCTGGCATTTCATGACTTGGATTCGGTCACCGCACCTGCCGGCATGCTGCGGCCGGTGTTGACTGCCGGTCCTCGTCGAAGCGCATCGCGTTCCAGCCATGGCGGCCCCAGTACCGCCAGTCCTGCACCATCACGTCGACGGGCAGCGTGCGGCGCGGAACTCGCGCAGCGTGTCGACGATCTCTCCGACGAATGGAAGCGTTTACGGCAGTGGATGTAGTCGTAGCTAGATTGGTATTACCAGTGTACGAAGATAAGTTGTCTGGACTTACCAATACAAACACCTAGGGAGCGCGGTGGGATCCGCGGTCATCCTGCCGGGGCCGATCACTCCGCAACCGCAGCCCTTGAGCACGACATGACCCTCTCACGACGCCCCCTTTTCACCCGCCGCAGCATGCTGGCCGCAGCCGTGGCTGTGCCGCTCGCTGGCGCTTCTGGCCTGACCGCCTCGGCGCCGCGACGCGCGCAGGAGCGGGCCGACCATCTGCTCTGGTACCGGCGTCCCGCCACGCGCTGGGAGGAGGCGCTGCCGCTGGGCAATGGCCGGCTCGGCGCGATGGTCTTCGGCCGCGTGGGTCAGGAGCGGTTGCAACTCAACGAGGACACGCTGTGGGCAGGGGCTCCGTACACGCCCGACAACGCCGAGGCCCTGGCCGCGCTGCCCGAGGTGCGTCGCCTGCTCGACGAAGGCCGCTACAAGGAGGCCACGGACCTAGCCAGCGCCAGGATGATGGCCCGCCCGCTATGGCAGATGGCCTATGGCTCGCTGGGGGACCTGCTGCTCGACTTCGACGGCGCCGAGGCGCCGCGCACCTACCACCGCGAGCTGGACCTGGACACCGCCATCGCCACCTTGCGCCACGAGAGCGCGAGCGTCTCGATGCGGCGCGAGGCCTTCGTGTCCGCGCCCGATCAGGTCGTGGTGCTGAACCTGCAGGCCGCGCGCGGGCGCATCGCCTTCGAACTCGCCTGCCGCGGGCCGCGCAAGGCGACGTACGCCAGCCCCGATTACCAGGGCTCCGCGACGGTGCTGGTGGCGGACCAGCCGGTCGACTGGATGCAGCGCGAAGAGGCTGGCTTCGAGCAACCCGATCACGTGAAAGTTGCCGACGACCAGGGGGCCTTGCTCGTCACCGGCCGCAATGAGGCCGGCCCCGACACGGCCCCGGGACTGACCTACGCGATGCGCGTGAAGGTCGTCACCGACGGCCGCGTCGAGGTGACACCCGAGGGCCGGCTGCGCGTCAGCGGTGCCCGCAACGCGACGCTGTTGATCGCGGCCGCCACCAGCTACGTCAACTTCCGCGACACCAGCGGCGATCCCGTCGCCACGGTGCGCCGGCACACCGAGGCCGCAGCCGCCAAGCCCTACGCCGCGCTGCGCCGCGACCACGTGCGCGACCACCAGTCGCTGTACCGCCGCTTCACGCTGGACTTGGGTCGCACGCCCGCCGCAGGGCGGCCCACCGATGAGCGAATCGCCGCCGCCGAGAAGTCCGACGACCCGGCACTGGCCGCGCTGTACCTGCAGTACGGCCGTTATCTGCTGATCGCCTCATCGCGCCCCGGCACGCAGCCGGCCAACCTGCAGGGCATCTGGAACGAGGGCGTGAATCCGCCCTGGGGCAGCAAGTACACGATCAACATCAACACCGAGATGAACTACTGGCCCGCCGACGCGGCGGCGCTGGGCGACTGCGTGGAGCCGCTGCTGCGCATGGTGGAGGAACTGGCCGTCACTGGCGCGCAGACCGCCAGGACGATGTATGGCGCGCGTGGCTGGGTGGCGCACCACAACACCGACTTGTGGCGGGCCGCGGCGCCGATCGACGGCCCGCTGTGGGGTCTGTGGCCCTGCGGTGGCGCCTGGCTCTGCAACACGCTGTGGGACCACTGGGATCACCAGCGCGACGCCGCGCTGCTCAAGCGGCTGTATCCGCTGCTGGAGGGCGCTTCACAGTTCTTCCTGGATACGCTCGTGAAAGACAAGGAGGGCCGCGGCCTCGTCACCTCGCCGTCCATCTCGCCCGAGAACTGGCATCCCCACGGCTCATCGCTGTGCGCCGGCCCGGCGATGGACCGGCAGATCCTGCGCGACCTGTTTGACCGCACCGTGCATGCCGGCCGGCTGTCGGGTGCCGATGCGGACTTCCTGGACCGCGTGGCGGCCGCGCGCTCAGCGCTGGCACCCGACCGCATCGGCCGGCAGGGGCAACTCCAGGAGTGGCTGGAGGACTGGGATGCCGGCGCGCCGGACCAGCAGCATCGCCATGTCTCGCACCTGTACGCCGTCTATCCGAGCAGTCAGATCAATCCGCGCGACACCCCCGAGCTGCTGAACGCGGCCAAGACCAGCCTGCGACAGCGCGGCGACCTGGCGACCGGCTGGGGCACGGCCTGGCGGCTGTGCCTGTGGGCGCGCATGGGGGAAGGCGACCATGCCCACCAGGTACTGAAGACGCTGCTCGGGCCCCAGCGCACCTACCCCAACATGCTGGACGCCCATCCGCCATTCCAGATCGACGGCAACTTCGGCGGCACCGCCGGCATGCTCGAAATGCTGGTGCAGTCGTGGGGCGGCGAGGTCCATCTGCTGCCCGCGCTGCCCCAGGCGTGGTCCCAGGGCGCCGTGCGTGGCATGCGCGTGCGCGGCGGCCTGGACCTGGACATCGAATGGCGCGACAGCCGTCCCGTTCGGCTGTCGCTTCGCGGCCCTGCCGGTACGAAGATCCTGCTGCGCCATGAGGGGCGCCGGATGACGGTGATGCTGGATCACCGAGGGAGGGCGACCCTCGACGGCGGGGCGTTCTCCCGCCAGTCGCCACCGGGGATCGGCTAGTCCTGGTGCCCGGCCGCCCAGGTGCAGAGCAGCATGGCGATGCCGGTTCACATCCCGCGGCAGCGGGGTGCGTTGATGCCGCGACGCCTAGGTCGGCGTGGCCACCTTGAACCGGGAGATCGCCTCCGTCAGCGCCAGGGCCTGCTGGCGCAGGCTCTCGGCCGCCGCGGCGCTTTCCTCGACCAGGGCCGCGTTCTGCTGTGTGCCGCGATCGATCGCCGCCACCGCCTCGTTCACCTGCACGATGCCCTGGGTCTGCTGCTCGGTGGAGGCGTTGATCTCGCCCATCAGGTCGGTGACCTTGCGCACCTGCGACAGCACCTCGCCCATGGTGCGGCCGGCCTCCTGCACCAGCTCGCCGCCGGCGTCGACCTTCTCGACGCTGTCCGAGATCAGCGTCTTGATCTCCTTGGCCGCCTGCGCGCTGCGCTGCGCGAGCGCGCGCACCTCGCTGGCCACGACCGCGAAGCCGCGGCCCTGTTCCCCGGCGCGCGCGGCTTCCACCG
>NZ_VOSR01000422.1:0-9736 GCF_007997345.1 Mitsuaria sp. TWR114 | reverse complement strand
CTCCTCGTCGTCGATCACCAGCACCCGCATCGGGGGCAGCGCCGGGCCCTGTCTGGGCGCCGCGCCGGGCCGCACCAGCGCGATGTCGGCGGCCGTCACGTTCAGCATGAAGCTGGAGCCATGCCCCGGCGCCGATCGCAGCCCCAGGTGCAGGTCCAGCAGGTCGACCAGTCGGGTGACGATGGACAGCCCCAGGCCCAGACCCTTGGCGCGATCGCGCTCCGGATTCCCGACCTGGTAGAACTCCTCGAAGATGCGCTGCTGCTCGTGCTCGGGAATGCCCATGCCGGTGTCGCGCACCGACAGGCGCCAGACTTCCTCGTCCTGGCCGCGGTTGACCTCGATGGCCACCTCGCCGCGCATCGTGTACTTGATGGCGTTGTCGATCAGGTTGCGCACCACGCGCTCGAGCAGCACCGGGTCGCTCTCGACGCAGGCCTCGGGCGGGCAGTCCAGGCGCAGCAGCAGCTGCTTGCGCAGCGCGGCCGGCTGGAACTCCCGCTGCAGCCGGCCCAGCCAGGGCTGCAGCGCGAAGACCTGGTTGTTCACCGGCACGACGTTGGCGTCCAGCTTGGAGATGTCCAGCAGCGCGTCCATCTGCGAGGACAGCGACTGCAGCGCCAGGTTCATCTGCGTCACGATGACGCGGCCTTCGTCGTCCATCGGCCGCTTGTCCAGCGCCGCGCCGAACAGCGACAGCGTGTGCATCGGCTGGCGCAGGTCGTGGCTGGCCGAGGCGAGGAAACGCGTCTTGGCCGCCATCGCGGACTCCGCCTGCGACAGCGCCTGGCGCAGCTGCTGGTTGCTCTTGTTCTGCTGCAGCCGGATCAGCACCGACTCGGCGAACACGCGGTAGGTGTCGCGCGCCAAGCCGGTCAGGATGACGCCGAAGAAGACGATCAGCGCCGACAGCACCCAGTCGAGCCAGCGGTGCTGCTCGCCGGGCTGGTGGAAGAGGCCCCACGCGAGCGCATTGGCCAGCGTCACCGGCCACAGGAAGACCTGGAACACGACGCGATGGCCGGCCGTGGTCGCGACCGCGCCGGCGCACAGGCCCAGCAGCACGATGGTCTGCACCATCCGTTGGAAATCGCTCAGGTGCGGCGCCGCGACCAGCGACACGCTGAAGACCAGGCCGTTGGCCAGGCTCAGCCAGATCGCCCAGTCCAGGCGTTGCTCGAGGGGGCGCTCATGCATCTCGGGCAGCCGGCCCAGCACGACCCAGCGCGCCGCCAGCACCACGAAGACCACGCCCAGCCAACCGTAGGCCAGCCACGGCGACATCACCTGCGCCGCCATCATCGCCATCATCAGCGCGGCGATGCTCACCGGATACGGGACGCGGCGGCCCTGCTTGCCGATCAGGCGCAGCAGTTCGAGCTCGACGCTCGCCTGCTCGGCGCTGCGCTCACCCGCCATGACCGGAGGGGGCAGCGCCTGGCCGCTGCCGCGAGTGGAGATGCATGGGTTGTGTAAGGCTTGTACTGGGCCGGCAATATATCTTGCCGAACCCTCACACCCAAGTGCCATGCCTGGGGGCGGCACCGCATCGCGGCCGGGTCGACGCGCAAATCGCGAGAAAGGCTAAAAAGCGCAGCGCGGATAAAACTATGCCGACCACCGCCGCCCCATCGGGCTTTGGTAGGTCGGCATAGCACTCCTCCCCTTGATCACGACGCTGAGGTCCAGGCAGCGCGCGATCGGTGCCCAGTATGCGAAGGGAGGCCTTCTCCCGGTATCCCCCTCAAGAGGGAGAGCGCTGGGGGCCTCGGCCTCCCCCACGTCCGGCGCGTTCGGGCGGGGCGCTCCTGCCGCTCAGGCGATCCGCAGTCGCTCCGGCGCATGGCTGTCGCGCAGCAGTTCCTCCAGCAGCGCGAGGTAGTAGCCCAGCGGCGGCGTCCGCATGCCCGGCCGCTTGGCCAGGTCGTCCCAGCGGCGCAGCTGCAGCGCGGCGCTCGCGTGCCGCTGGGTCATGAAGCGCAGGCGCTCCTCCGCGTTCATCGGACCGCCCTGCAGCGCCAGGCTGTGGCGCGAGGCCTCGGACAGGCCGGGCCCGTAGGCGGGATCGGTGCTCACCAGGTAGCGCTTGGCGTCGACATGCAGCCGGATCGGCTCCAGCACGTCGGGTCCCAGACCGCCCGCGCGCAGCAGCGGCAGCGCGGTCAATTCATGCTGGTCATCCCGCAGAGGGGCGGTTGAACCACCGTCCATCAGTTGGCCGACGTCATGCAGCAGCGCCGCGGCTACAAGGCTATGCTCCGCGTGCGCCCATTCGGCCAGTTGCGCGCATTGGAGCGCGTGCTCCAGCGCGGTGACCGGCTCGCGGCGCTCGTCGCCGTACTGCAGGTGGCCGCGACGGTGAAACACGGCCTCGACCTTCGCGATCAGGTCCATGAAGAATCCTCGACGTCACTCCAAGGGCGGAGCGGCGCCAGTCTCGACCCCGCCGATGACGGGTCTGTGAAGCGACGATGGGGTTCTCATTCAAATCGACTGAACAGTGGCCTCAGTTCCGGTGAACCGACGACGTACGGCGCACGCAGACACTTCGTTCCATTCCGGACGCTCCGGCCCTCCACGGCCCGGGGATCTGCCCCAGGAACTTTCCCAGGACGCGAGCTTTCCATGACCACGATCGACGACCAGCCCCAGGACCCCGACAACGCCCCGACGCAGCCGGCCGAGGCGGCCGCCCTGCCCGTGGCGCCGGTCGCCGCGCCGGCGCCGATGCCTGCGGTCAAGACCCGCTACGACGGCGTGGCGATGCTGTTCCACTGGGTGCTGGCGATCGCGATCATCGGGACCTTCTCGGTGGGTTGGTACATGGCCGACCTGCCGTTCTCGCTGACCCGGCTCAAGCTCTTCAACTGGCACAAGTGGGCCGGCGTGACCATCCTGGCGCTGTCGGCGCTGCGGCTGCTGTGGCGCCTGGGGCACCGCCCGCCGGCGGACCTGCCGATGCCGGCGTGGCAGAAGCTGGGCGCGCACGCGGTGCACTGGCTGCTGTACGCGGCCTTCTTCGCGGTGCCGCTGAGCGGCTGGGCCTACAGCTCGGCGGCTGGCTTCCCGATCGTGTGGTTCGGCGTGCTGCCGCTGCCCGACTTCGTGCCCAAGGACAAGGCGCTGGCGGAATCGCTCAAGCAGCTCCACCAGTTTTTTGCCTACGGCCTCGGCCTGCTCGTCCTTGCCCACCTTGGCGCCGTGGTCAAGCACGTCGTGCTCGACAAGGACGGCCTGCTGCGGCGCATGCTCCCGGGCCGCGCCTGAGCGGCATCGGCGCGGCAATCGCCCTGGACAACGCCTGACCCCAAGACTTCCGACCCCGCAGAGGATTCCATGACCGCACGTATGGCCACCCATCTCTCGATCACCGCGCTGTCGGTGCTGAGCGCCGCCTTCATCCTGGCCGCGCCGGCGATGGCGCAGACCAAGCCGGCCACGCCCGCCGCCACCGCGGCCGCGCCCGCCACCGCCAAGCTGGTGCCGGCGCAGAGCGACATCGCCTTCACCTTCCGCCAGATGGGCGTGCCGGTGGACGGCCACTTCAAGAAATTCGACGCGCAGGTGGCCTTCGATCCGAAGAACCCGGCCGCCGGCAAGGTGTCGCTGTCGATCGAGCTGGGCAGCGCCACGCTGGGCGACGCCGCCACCGACGCCGAGCTGGTCAAGCCCGAGTGGTTCAACGTCAAGAAGGTCCCGACCGCCACCTTCCAGAGCACCGCCATCAAGGCGCTGGGCGGCGGCAAGTTCGAGGCCACCGGCAAGCTCACGATCAAGGGCCAGGTGAAGGACGTGGTCGTGCCGGTGGCGCTGGCCCAGGCCGGCGGCACCACGACCGCCACCGGCGCGTTCGCGATCAAGCGGCTGGACTTCAACATCGGCGAGGGCGAGTGGAAGGACACCTCCATGGTCGCCAACGACGTCCAGGTGAAGTTCAAGCTGGCCCTCACCGGCATGGCGCCGCTGTAAGCGGCCCGCCGCCATTCCTTCGAGTTCCTCCGAGTTCCTCCAACCGGTCCGGGTCCTCGCCCGGTTCCTTTCCATCCCAACTGTTCGACAGGACCCCACGATGATGAAGAAAGCCCTGCTGCTCGCCTCCCTGATCGCCGCCGCCGGCCTGGCGCAAGCCCAGAGCGCGACCTACGCGATCGACCCGACGCACACCTACGCCACCTTCGAGATCAAGCACTTCGGCACCTCGACCAACCGCGGCCGCTTCGACAAGAAGGAAGGCACCGTGCAGTTCGACAAGGCCGGCAAGTCGGGCAAGGTCGAGATCACCTTCGACATGAACGGCATCAGCACCGGCTCGACGCAGTTCGACAACCACCTGAAGAGCAAGGACTTCTTCGACGTGGCCAACAACCCGACGGCCAAGTTCGTCGGCGACAAGTTCACCTTCTCGGGCGACAAGGTGGCCTCGGTGTCCGGCCAGCTGACGCTCAAGGGCAAGACCGCCCCGGTGACGCTGACCGCGACCAACTTCAACTGCTACGACAACCCGATGCTCAAGCGCGAGGTCTGCGGCGGCGACTTCGAGACCACCTTCGACCGCACGGCCTTCGGTGTCGACTACGGCATCCAGTACGGCTTCTCGAAGGACATCAAGGTCATCGTCCAGGTCGAGGCGGTGAAGCAGTAAGCCCCCGGGAATCCTTCACACCCGATGCCGGAAGGCCCGCGAAAGCGGGCCTTTCGCGTTTGCGGGCGGCCGCCTGGAGCGGGCCGGACCGCCGCGCCGACGCCCCGGCCTGTCGCGGATCGGCGCAGTCCATCCCGGCCTCCGCACGGCGCGTCGCCCGCCGCCTCGGGCGCCCAGGGGACTTGCGTACAGTGCGCCCCATACGACAGGTCCCCCCATGAACGCGCCGACTCCCGCCTCCCCCACCCCGCGCCAGCGCTGGCAGCGCTTCATGAAAGCCGCCGAGCAGGGTTTCCACAGCTACGGCAGCTGGCTGGTGTCCATCACCTGGAAGCGCTTCGCGCTGCTGTCGGTGATGCTGATCATCGGCGCCAACATCCTCCAGACCCTGCCGCCCTTCTCCTTCAGCTGGCAGTTGCCGGTCGAGACCACCGAGACCATCCACCCGCCCAAGGACCTGCGCCGGGATCGCGACCGCGAGAAGGCAGCGGAAAAGGCCGCGGAGAAAGCCGCCGCCAAGGCCGAGAAGCAGGCGGCAGAGGCCGAGCGGGCCGCCCGCTCGGAGCGCTCCGGCGAAGAAGCCGAGCCCGAGCACGCTGCCTCCGCCGCCAGCGGCATCCAGGCCGAGGACCTCGAGGGCCTGCGCTACGAAGTCCAGATCGACAAGCGCGGCGTGCGCATCGTGCCGCGCAAGCCGCTCAGCGCCGCCAGCGCGGCGGCCAGCGGTGCGGCGTCCGAGGCCGAGGTCACCGATCCCAACCTGCCCGCCATCGACATCCGCATCCCCAACGAGAAGCAGCGCGATGCGGTGCGTGAAGCGGTCCGCACCGCCGTCAACGACGCCAAGCGCGTGCTGGAAGAGGCCGCCGAGGAGGCGCGCCAGGCCAAGGCCGAAGCCGAGGAAGCCAAGGATGAACTCGAACAGGCCCAGCGCGAGACCTCGCGCAAGACCCGCTACCGCACCGTCCACCTGGGCGATTTCCTGGACAAGCTCGCCATCCTGGTGGTGCTGGCCTCGGCGCTGCTGAAGGCCACCTACAAGGGCCGGCTGCAGGCCGAGGTCAAGGCCGCCAAGGCCACCGAGACCGCCGAGGCCGAATCGCTGCGCCGCCAGGTCGTCGAGGCGCGCATGGCCGCGATGCAGGCCCAGGTCGAACCCCACTTCCTGTTCAACACGCTGGCCTCCATCGACCACCTGATCGAGACCGACCCGCCGCGCGCCTCGCAGATGCAGAAGAACCTGATCGCGCTGCTGCGGGCCTCGATGCCGACGATGCGCGAGGCCAATGCCAACGGCGGCGTGCGCGACCTGGGCCGCGAGATGGCCGTGATCCGGCCCTACCTCGAGATCCTGCAGGTCCGCATGGAAGAGCGGCTCCAGACCCGCATCGACGTGCCCGACGGCCTGCTCTCGGCCGAGTTCCCGCCGATGATGATCCAGAGCCTGGTCGAGAACGCCATCAAGCACGGCCTCGAACCCAAGGCGGAAGGCGGCAGCCTGACCCTCAAGGCCGAGATCGTCCACGGCAAGCTGCAGGTCACCGTCGCCGACACCGGCCTGGGCTTCGGCCGGGCCGCGACCTCCGGCACCGGCGTCGGCCTGGCCAACATCCGCGAGCGCCTGTCGCTGCTCTACGGCAAGGCGGCCAGCCTGACCGTCGCGGAGAACCAGCCCTCCGGCACCGTCGTCACCATCACCGTCCCGTACCGGACCTCTGCCCACCACGCGCAGGAACAAGGAGCACACGCATGAAGACGCTGTTCAAGGCCCTGTTGATCTTCGGTTTCGTCCTGGTCGGCGTGGCGACGCTGCTCGGCTGGGGCGCGGTCCACCTGCTGGGCGACGTGCCCGGCGTGCATCTCACCATCGACGGCGACGACGTCATCTGGACCAGCCTGGACCTGGCCGATGCCTTCGGCGCCGGGCTGGGCTTGATCATCGCCATCGGCGTGATGTGCCTGATCGTGCCGCTGCTGCTCCTGCTGGGCCTGGGCCTGCCGCTGCTGATCATCGGCGCGCTGGTGCTGGCCGGGCTGGCGGCGCTGGTGGGGGTGGGCGCGATCGTCGGCTCGCCGCTGATCCTGATCGGCCTGGTCGTCTGGCTGCTGGTGCGCGACAAGCCGCGCAAGGCGCCGATGGTGTCGCCCGCCGCGCCGGTCGGCCGGCTCTCATGCCGAACATGCCTCAAGCGCCCACCGAGCCAACCCTGCACGCCTGAGCCTTCCTTCCTGCCGGTCCGCGGACGCGCCTGCCCTAACATCGCCCCTCATGAGCGACACCACCTCCGCCCCCCGCGCCGTCCTCGCCGACGATGAACGACTGATGCGCGAGCAGCTGCGCAGCCGCATCGCCGAGGTCTGGCCCGAGCTCCAGATCGTCGCCGAGGCCAAGAACGGCCTGGAGGCCGTCGAGCTGGTCAAGGAACACAAGCCCGACCTGGTCTTCCTCGACATCCGCATGCCGGGGCTGACCGGCGTGGAAGCGGCCAAGCAGATCGCGCAGCTGCCCGACGACGACGAGTGGGCGCTGCCCGAGATCGTCTTCATCACCGCCTACGACCAGTACGCGGTCGAGGCCTTCGAGCAGGGCGTCTGCGACTACGTGCTCAAGCCCGCGGAACGCGACCGGCTGCAGGTCACCGTCGGACGCATCAAGAAGCGCCTGGCCCAGCGCAGCGGCGAGGCCGAACCCGAAGGCCCGGCCACCGGCACGCTGCAGCAGCTGCTGCACTCGCTGTCGGCGCGGGTGAACAACGCGGGAGGGGCGCCGAAGTATCTGCAGTGGATTCAGGCGTCGGTCGGCCAGACCATTCAGATGATCCCGGTGGAGGACGTGCTGTTCTTCATCAGCGACGAGAAATACACCCGCGTCCAGACGCCCACCGTCGAGGCGCTGATCCGCAAGCCGATCAAGGAACTGGTCGAGGAACTCGACCCGCAACTGTTCTGGCAGATCCACCGCTCGACACTGGTCAACGTGAAAGCCATCAACGGCATCAGCCGCGACTTCCGCGGCCGCCAGCTCGTGGGCGTTCGAGGCCTCGACGAAAAACTCGAGGTGAGCCGCTCCTACACCCACCTCTTCAAAGGCATGTGACGCGGCTGCGAGTCGGGTGCCGGGCGGTGTTGCAAATCCTCGCCATAGCGCTGCTATGGCTGCGGTTTGCGCCTAGCCCGGCGCCCGACTCGCAACCGCGTCACTCGTGGCAGGCATCCCTGGGGAATTAGCGAGGGGGAGCTTTGAGCTTGACGCCAGCAGCCTTCATCGCACGGCGAACCTCGGGGGCACCCTCGAAGTCGGAATCCATGTCGGGCTGCACCGTCTCGAGGCCGTGGCTGGAGTCAAGGTCGCCAGGGCCGCCGGGGCGACGCGAAGGCGTGCGAAGGCCAAGGCCCAGCGCCATCAGCGCGTAGAAGAGGAACGCAATCCGCGGGGCATCGATCAGGCTGTCGAAGAGACCGACGATCACGAAGGCCGACAGGCCACCCACGACGGCGGGCGACAGCGGATGGCGGCGACCCGCACCGAAGGTGCAGCGCCACAGCACCGTCACCAGCAAACTGCTCCACAGCGCCAGGCCGAACAGGCCCTGCTCGAACAGCACATGCAAGGGCAGGCTCTTCATGTGGAACGGCATGTGGTTGCGGTCGCTGGTGAAGTACCAGCGCGCCAGGCCCTCGCTGAAGTCGCCGTTGCGCAGCAGCGGTCCGTGCACGCTGTCCGCGATTGATACCGACGCAATCTCGAGCACGCCACCCCGCCAGTTCTGCGTGACCGAGGCCACCAGCCGTCGCGGCGCCCAGATCGATCCGCCGAAGTCCGGCGGCACATGACCCAGCTTCAGCTGCACCGGCTGCCAGGCGCCGCCCAGCGGCTCGACATCCGCCTCGCGGTCCACGCAGCGCAGCGGATAGAGCAGGAACTTCTCGCAGACCTCGACCCGCAGCCGGGTCTTGAACTGGGTTCGCAGGGTCACCGTCGCGGCCACCTCGCCCGCCACCGACGGCACGCGCTGGCTGAGCCGGAACATCTCGCCGTTGCCCATCATGTGCAGGCCGCTGGTCAGCGTGACGGTCGGTCGCGGCGACGGCTCCGCACCTGGCAACCCCACGGCCAACCCGTCCTCGCGCGCCGGGTTCCACCGGTAGTCGCCGACACGCTCGTCGAAGGGGCCACCATTGGCGAAGCTCGCCGGGAAACGGCCGCTGCCCTTGCCGAGCAGCCATTCGTCCATGGTCTTGAGCAGGTCCAGGCCGATGCGCCAGTGCTCAAGGCGGCCCTCGAAGTCCTGCTGCCCGGTCGACATCCGCTGGCCGATGTACGCGCCCCCGCCCAGCGCCGCGACCACCGCGCAGGCCAGCAGGCAGCCGGTCCACACCAGCCCCCGGATGCGCCAGCCGACGCTGCGCAGGTCGGCGCCGACACGCGGCGACCATTGCGTCGAGATCCATCCGATCGCGAGCACGGCCAGCACCGCCGCGACCGGCCCCAGTCCGCGGCCGTCGCCCCAATGCGCCGCGACCAGGCCGGCGCCCGCCAGCGTGGCCATCCACACCACCGCGAACGCGAAGGCCTGCGCAGGCTGCGTCAGCCCGCCGCGCCACAGCCAGCCCAGCCCCAGGCCCAGCAGCACCACGGCGCCGTCGATGAGGTAGGCGCCCTTGGGCACGAGGTCGATCAGCAGCCCGCCGCCAAGCGCCAGCAGCAGCGCCGGCAACGGCGACAGCACCAGCAGCGCGCGCTGCTGTCCGCGCGGCCAGGAGGCGCGCGAGGCCGGCATCGCCAGCAGCACCGCGACGCTGCCCGCGAGCGCGAGCAGGGCCCGATAACCACCGGCGCCGAAGAGCACCCAGGCCGCCAGCGCGGTACCGCCGATCACGCCGGCGGACCAGCCCAGCGGCACGGGGCCACCGGTCGCCGCCAGGCTGCCGGGCAACGATCCTTCCTGCCGCGCCGCCGCCAGGGTCTCGCGGCGCTGCACCGCCCACAGCAGCGCGCACAGCGCCATGCCCAGCGGCACCGCCAGGTAGACGCCGCGCGAGAAGGTCGTCAGCGAGGCGTAGAAGGCCAGCAGCAGCACCGCCAGCGCGCCG
>NZ_VOSR01000421.1:0-684 GCF_007997345.1 Mitsuaria sp. TWR114 | reverse complement strand
GATCGCCAGCCCCATGCCCAGGCCCTGCGTGCGGCTGCGCTCGCTCTGGCCCACCTGGTAGAACTCCGCGAAGATCCGCGGCAGGTCGCTGGACTTGATGCCGATGCCGGTGTCCCAGACCTCCAGGTTGAGGGACTCCTCGGTGGTGCGGGCCACCACGACCACCCCGCCCTCCTCCGTGTACTTGATCGCGTTCTGGATGAGGTTGCCCAGGATGCGCTCGAGCAGCTGCGGGTCGCTGGTCACCGACTTGCCGCCCGGCGAGAAGCGCAGGCCCAGGCCCGACGCCTCCGCCTGGCCGGCGTAATGCATGTGCAGGCGCCGGAACAGGTCGCGCAGCGGGAAGTGCTGCAGGTTGGGCTCCACCGTGCCGGCGTCCAGCCGCGAGATGTCCAGCATCGCGTTGAAGGAGCGCTCCAGGCCCTCGATCGAGCGCATCACGTTGCGGATCAGCGGCTCCTCCTCGGTGCCCTGCAGCCGCCGCTCGAGGCTGGCCGCGAACAGCCCCAGCGCATGCACCGGCTGGCGCAGGTCGTGGCTCGCGATGGCCAGGAAGCGGCTCTTCTCCTGGTCGGCGCGGATGGCGCCGTCGCGGTCCTGCTCCAGCGTGCTGACGTGCAGGTCCTGTTCCATCAGCAGGCGCTTGGCGCGCTGCCAGCGGTAATGCTCCAGCAGCGCCAGGCC
>NZ_VOSR01000420.1:0-9631 GCF_007997345.1 Mitsuaria sp. TWR114 | reverse complement strand
GCTGCGCATCGCCGGCGCCGAACCGCGGCCCGACCTGATCCTGCTCGACGTGATGATGCCGGGCATGGACGGCCACGAAGTCTGCGAGCGGCTCAAGGCCGACCCGGCCACACGCGACGTGCCGGTCATCTTCCTCACCGCCCGCTCCGACGTGGCCGACGAAACGCGCGGACTGGCGCTGGGCGCGGTCGACTACATCACCAAGCCGATCAGCCCGCCGATCGTGATGGCGCGCGTGCGCACGCACCTGCGGCTCAAGGCCAGCGCGGACTTCCTGCGCGACAAGGCGGCCTACCTGGAGGCCGAGGTCGCGCGCCGCACCGAGGAGCTGGCGGCGATCCAGGACGTGACCATTCTGGCGATGTCCTCGCTGGCCGAGACGCGGGACAGCGACACCGGCAACCACATCCGGCGCACCCAGCATTACGTCAAGGCGCTGGCGCAGGCGCTGCGCGGGCATCCACGCTGGCAGGCGCTGCTCACGCCGGAGTACATCGCCACGCTGTTCAAGTCGGCGCCGCTGCACGACATCGGCAAGGTGGGCATCCCCGACCGCATCCTGCTCAAGCCGGGACGCTTCACGCCGGACGAATTCGAGATCATGAAGTCCCACCCGGCGCTGGGCCGCGACGCGATCGCGCAGGCCGAGGCCCAGCTCGGCACGCCGGTCGCCTTCCTGTCCACGGCCAAGGACATCGCCTACGGCCACCAGGAGAAATGGGACGGCTCCGGTTATCCGGAGGGCCTGCGCGGCGAGGCCATCCCGCTGTCGGCGCGGCTGATGGCGCTGGCCGACGTCTACGACGCGCTGATCAGCCGCCGCGTCTACAAGGACGCGATGCCGCATGGCGAGGCGGCCGCGATCATCGTCGAGGGCCGCGGCAGCCATTTCGATCCGGAGGTCGTCGACGCCTTCCTGCGCATCCAGGACGAGTTCCAGGACATCGCGCGCCGTTTCGCCGACGACGACGAGACGCTGCGCCGCAAGCGGGACTGGATCGAATCGACGATGGCCGCCCCCGAATGACCCGACATCTCTCACCTCAGTCCGCCCACCGCAGACCCCCCACCGCAGTCCGCCATCGCATTGCCGTCGAAGGATCTCGGTGATCGGGGACGGTGATGCGTGGGGTACCGGCGCTTGCCGCCGGTGCCCCATGCATCGGCGGCCAACGCCCGGGCCTCCGCAGGACGGGAGCGTCCCGCAAACGCGCCAGCGCTCCATAATCCCGCGCCATGCGCCGCACGACCATCCTCCTGCTTGCCACCCTCTTCCTCGCCACCGGGGCCTTCGCCCAACAACCGCGCCCGGTGACGCCGCGCGGTCCGCTCGACGCCCAGGAGCAGAACAACATCGCGGTGTTCCGCAAGGTGTCGCCGTCGGTGGTGCACATCACGACGCTGGCGCAGCAACGCGACTTCTTCTCGCGCAACGTCACCGAGGTACCCAGCGGCACCGGCTCGGGCTTCCTGTGGGATGAGCGCGGTCACATCGTCACCAACTTCCATGTGATCCGCGGCGCCTCGGCGGCGAAGGTCACGCTGTCGGACCAGACGGCGTATGACGCGACGCTGGTCGGTGTCGATCCCGACCGCGACCTGGCCGTGCTGCGCATCGCCGCGCCGCGGGAGAAACTGCAGCCGGTGCCGATGGGCAGCAGCCGCGAGCTGCAGGTGGGCCAGACGGTGTACGCGATCGGCAACCCGTTCGGCCTGGACCAGACGCTCACGCGCGGCATCGTCTCGGCGCTGAATCGCGAGATCGAGTCGATGACGCAGCGCACGATCCGCGGCGCGATCCAGACAGATGCGGCGATCAACCCCGGTAACTCGGGCGGGCCGCTGCTCGATTCGGCGGGCCGGTTGATCGGCGTGAACACGTCGATCTTCAGCCCCAGCGGCGGCAGCAATGGCATCGGCTTCGCGATTCCCGCCGACGAGGTGAACCGCGTCGTGCCGCAGCTGATCCAGCATGGCCGCGTGATCCGCCCGGCGCTCGGGCTGACCGCGGGCACCGAGCAATTGCGCCAGGTGCTGCGCCTGCCCAAGGGCGTGGTGCTGATCGGCCTGCAGGCCGGCGGTGGCGCGCAGCGGGCGGGCTTGCAGCCCTTCATGCGGGGGCGCGACGGGCGCATCGTCGGTGGCGACGTCATCACCGCGGTGAACGGCAAGCCGGTGGCCGATCTCGACGAGCTGCTCAGCGAGCTCGAGGAGCGCCGCGTCGGCGACAAGGTCACGCTGACGGTGTGGAACGGCGGCAAGACGCGGCAGGTGCAGGCGGAGCTCGGCAGCGATTGACGGGCCACCGCCCCTACCCCATCCGGCGATAACCCTGCCGCCGCCCCGGTCCCGGACCCGCGCCTAGACTCCGCGGCCATGCATCCCCGTCTCTCGATCCTCGACCTCGCCCCCATCGTCGAGGGCGGCACCGCCGCCCAGGCGCTCCACGACAGCATCGCGCTCGCGCAGCACGCCGAGCGGCTCGGCTACACCCGCTACTGGGTCGCCGAACATCACAACATGGACGGCGTCGCGTCCTCGGCCACCGCAGTGCTGATCGGCCAGATCGCGGCGGCGACCTCGACGATCCGGGTCGGCTCGGGCGGGATCATGCTGCCCAACCACGCACCGCTGACCATCGCGGAGCAGTTCGGCACGCTGGCGACGCTCTTCCCCGGCCGCATCGACCTGGGGCTGGGCCGCGCGCCCGGCACCGATGGCCCGACGATGCGCGCGCTGCGCCGTCACCTGTCGACGGCGCACGAAGACCGCTTCCCCGAGGACGTGCTGGAACTGACCGCCTACCTCGCGCCCGAGCAGGAGGGCCAGGTCGTGCGCGCGATCCCGGGTCAGGGCACCGAAGTGCCGATCTGGCTGCTGGGGTCGAGCCTGTACGGCGCGCAGCTCGCGGCCTACCTCGGCCTGCCGTTCGCGTTCGCGTCGCACTTCGCGCCGGCGATGCTCATGCAGGCGCTGGAGATGTACCGGGCACAGTACCGGCCCAGCGCCCGGCATCCCCAGCCCTACGCGGCGGTCGGGCTGAACGTCATCGTGGCCGATACCGACGCGCAGGCGCAGCGCCTGTTCACCTCGCTGCAGCAGCGCTTCCTCGGCATGCAGCGCGGGCAGCGCGGACCACTGCCGCGGCCAGTCGACCAGATGGCCGACCTGTGGACCGCGGGCGAGCAGCTGGCGGTGGAACGCATGCTGTCGGAATCCATCGTCGGGTCGCCGCGGACGGTGCGTGAAGGGCTCGCGGCAACGCTGGAGCGCACCGGGGCGGACGAGTTCATCGTGGCTTGCGCGGTCCACGATGCGGCGGCGCGCAGGCGGTCTTATGAGCTGCTGGCGGGGGTGGTGGCGGGGTGAGAGGACGCTCTCCGCCTGCCCTCTCTCTGGGTCCGCATGGGGGAAAGATTTTCCCGGCTCCGCCGCGAAAACCCTTCCCCCATACACCGATACATCAGCCTACTTCCACGGTTTGGCGGTAGGGGCGTGCGGGAGAGCCCGGAAGGCGTGACGCGCAGGTCGGAGCAGCCAATGAAAAGGGCCACGCGTGAGCGTGGCCCTTTGTCTTGCGCGTCGATTGATGCGCGATTGATGCGTCGTTTGGCGCGTGGGGTTCAGGGGGCGTGTTCAGCCCACCCACTTGCGGGCGTTGCGGAACATCCGCATCCAGGGGCTGAACTCGCCAGCGTCGCCGCCGGTCCAGCTCATCTGGATGTTGCGGAAGACACGCTCCGGATGCGGCATCAGCGCGGTGAAGCGGCCGTCCGCCGTGGTGACCGCGGTCAGGCCTTGCGGACTGCCGTTGGGATTGAGCGGGTATTGCTCGGTCGGCTGGCCGTCACCATCGACATAACGCATCGCGCGCAGCACCTGGTCGGGATTGCCGCGCTGCGAGAAGTCCGCGAAGCCCTCGCCGTGCGCGACCGCGATCGGCAGGCGGCTGCCGGCCATCCCAGTGAAGAAGATGCTCGGCGAATCGACGATCTCGACCTGCGCCAGGCGGGCCTCGAACTGCTCGCTGCGGTTGCGGACGAACTTGGGCCAGTGTTCGGCGCCCGGGATCATCGGCGACAGCGCCGCCAGCATCTGGCAGCCGTTGCAGACGCCCAGCGCGAAGCTGTCCGGACGGGCGAAGAAGGCTTCGAACGCGGCCTTCAGCACCGGGTTGAAGAGGATGGAGCGCGCCCAGCCCTCGCCCGCGCCCAGCGTGTCGCCGTAGCTGAAACCACCGCAGGCGACGAAGCCCTTGAAGTCCTTCAGGTCGACCGCGCCGGCCTGCAGGTCGCTCATGTGCACGTCGTAGGCGTCGAAGCCGGCCTGCGCCATGGCGTAGGCCATCTCGACATGCGAGTTGACGCCCTGCTCGCGCAGGATCGCGACCTTGGGGCGCACGCCGCTGGCGATGAAGGGGGCGGCGACGTCCTCCTTGACGTCGAAGGTCGGCAGCCAGTGCAGGCCCTTGCCGGGCGTGCCGGCCAGGGCATGCTCCTGGTCCGCGCAGGCCGGGTTGTCGCGATCGCGGGCGATGCGCCAGGACACCTGGTCCCATTCCTGCTGCAGCTCGTTGAGCGGCGCGGCGAAGACCTTCTTGGCGTCGCGCCAGACCTCGGCCTGCTTCGTGTCATTGGTCTTGCCGACGACATGCGAGATCTTCGACAGGCCGTGCGCGCGCAGCGTCTGCAGGACGGCGTCGCGGTCGGCGGTGGGGACCTGCAGCAGCACGCCCAGTTCCTCGTTGAACAGGGCCTTGAGCGTCAGTTCCTCGCGGCGCGCGCTGACCTGCGAGGCCCAGTTCTTGGAGTCGCCCATCTCGGCGCGGCTGTCGCTGATGCCGTCGCCCTCGGTGACCAGCATGTCGACATTGAGGCTGCGCCGCGCTGGCCGGCAAAGCCCATCTCCAGCGCCGCAGCGAAGAGGCCGCCGTCGCTGCGGTCGTGGTAGGCCAGCAGGCGGCCCTGGCCGCGCAGCTCGTTGACCGCGGCCACCAGCGCCTTGAGCAGCGCGGGCTCATCGAGGTCGGGCACCTCGGGGCCGAACTGGTTCAGGGTCTGCGCCAGGATCGAGCCGCCCATGCGCATGCGGCCCTGGCCGAGGTCGACCAGCACCAGCGTGGTGTCGCCGTCCCGCAGTTGCGGCGTGAGCGTGCCCCGCACGTCGGCCAGCGAGGCGAAGGCCGTGACGATGAGCGAGACCGGCGCGGTGACCTGCCTGGTGACGCCGTCCTCGGACCAGCGGGTGCGCATCGACAAGGAGTCCTTGCCCACCGGGATGGAGATGCCCAGCGCGGGGCACAGGTCCATGCCGACAGCCTTGACGGTGTCGTAGAGCGCGGCGTCCTCGCCGGGCTCGCCGCAGGCCGCCATCCAGTTGGCCGAGAGCTTCACCCGCGGCAGCTCGATCGGCGCGGCCAGCAGGTTGAGGATGGCCTCGGCGACCGCGACACGGCCGGACGCGGGCGCATCGACGGCGGCCAGCGGGGTGCGCTCGCCCATGCTCATGGCCTCGCCGCTGAAGCCCTTGAAGTCGGAGAGCGTGACCGCACAGTCCGCCACCGGCACCTGCCAGGGGCCGACCATCTGGTCGCGGTGGTTCAGGCCGCCGACGGTGCGGTCGCCGATGGTGACCAGGAAGCGCTTGCTGGCTACCGTGGGGTGGCGCAGCACGGTGCGCGCGGCCGTGGCCAGGTCGACGCCGTCCAGCGAGAGCGCGCCGCCCGAGCGCGCCACGCGCGTCACGTCGCGGTGCATCTTGGGCGGCTTGCCCAGCAGGACGTCCATCGGCATGTCGATGGCGCGCTCGCCTTGCGGGCCGTCCTCCAGCACCAGCTCGCGCTGCTCGGTGGTGACGCCGACGACGGCGAAGGGGCAGCGTTCGCGCTCGCACATGGCGGTGAAGAGCGGCAGGCTTTCCGGCGCGATCACCAGGACGTAGCGCTCCTGGCTCTCGTTGCACCAGATCTCCTTGGGCGCCAGGCCGCTTTCCTCGAGCGGGACCTTGCGCAGGTCGAAGATGGCGCCGCGGCCGGCATCGTTGACCAGTTCCGGGAAGGCGTTGGAGATGCCGCCCGCGCCGACGTCATGGACCGCCAGGATGGGGTTGCGCTCGGCCAGGCCCCAGCAATGGTTGATGACTTCCTGCGCGCGGCGCTGGATCTCGGGGTTGCCGCGCTGGACCGAGTCGAAGTCCAGGTCGGCGGTGTTGGTGCCCGCGGCCATCGAGCTGGCCGCGCTGCCGCCCATGCCGATGCGCATGCCGGGGCCGCCGAGCTGGATCAGCAGCGAGCCGGCGGGGAACTGGATCTTCTTGGTGAGGTCGGCGCGGATCGCGCCCAGGCCGCCGGCGATCATGATCGGCTTGTGGTACCCGCGGCGGATGCCGTCGACGTCCTGCTCGAAGACGCGGAAGTAGCCGCCCAGCGCGGGCCGGCCGAACTCGTTGTTGAAGGCGGCGCCGCCCAGCGGACCCTCGGTCATGATCTGCAGCGCGCTGGCGATGTGCGCGGGCTTGCCGACCGGGTCCTTCTCCCACGGCTCGTTCAGGCCCGGCAGATGCAGGTTGGAGACCGAGAAGCCGGTCAGGCCGGCCTTGGGCTTGGCGCCGCGGCCGGTGGCGCCCTCGTCGCGGATCTCGCCGCCGGCGCCGGTGGACGCGCCCGGATGCGGGGAGATGGCCGTCGGGTGGTTGTGGGTCTCGACCTTCATCAGCACGTGCGCGGTCTCGGCACGGGCCTCGTACTTCGGCGCGCGGCGATCGCCGGCCGCCATCCAGCGCTCGATGGCGTGGCCCTCCATCACCGCGGCGTTGTCGGCGTAGGCGATGACGGTGTGCTGCGGCGACACCTTCTCGGTGTTGCGGATCATGCCGAAGAGCGACAGCGGCTGCGCTTCACCGTCGATGGTGAACTGGGCGTTGAAGATCTTGTGGCGGCAGTGCTCGCTGTTGGCCTGCGCGAACATCATCAGCTCGACGTCGCTGGGGTCGCGGCCCAGCTTCTGGAAGGCGGCGACGAGGTAGTCGATCTCGTCGTCGGAGAGCGCCAGGCCCCAGGCGCCGTTGGCTTCCTCGAGCGCCGCGCGGCCGCGGGCCTGCACCGGCACGTGCGCGAGCGGCTGGGCCTGCTTGTCGTCGAAGAGGTGGGCGGCATCCTCGCGCGACAGCAGCACGCTTTCGGTCATGCGGTCATGCAGCAGGTCGGCGCAGGCCAGCAGTTCCTCCTGCGTCAGCGGCTTGGCGCCGCCGGTCAGCCCGGCCAGCAGCCCGGACTTGAGCGTCAGGCGGAACTCGGTGACGCGCTCCACCCGGTGCAGGGCCAGGCCGCAGTTGTGGGCGATGTCGGTGGCCTTGGAGGCCCAGGGGCTCAGCGTGCCCAGGCGCGGGGCGACGACGATCAGCGCGCCCTCGGTGGCGCCGTCGTAGCGGTCGCCGTAGTCCAGCAGCGAAGCCAGCTTGTCGCGGCCTTGCGCGTCCAGCGCCGCGTCGGTCCAGACCCAGTGGACATGACGGGCATGCACCGCGGTGATGCGGTCGCTGACGGCCTGCAGACGCGCCAGCAGCGCCGCGGCCCGGAAGGACGAGAGGGCATTGCCCCCCTCGAAGTGAATCAGATGCTTGGAGGAGGTGGTGCTGGCCATGGGATCCCAGGGGGTTGCGCCGCGCGCGCCGCGGCGGTGAAGCCCGGCATTCTAGCCAGCGCCGCCGGACGACCCGGGTTTACCCCGGCCGGCGCGCCCCTTCGGCGGCCCTCCCGGACCGACCTTGGGGCGCCCTCCCCGTCCCCCTTCAGCGGCACTCGCTGAGGCGGTCCAGCGCGATGTGCAGCTGGTGCTCGGTCAGCTTGCCCCGCGAGGGCTGCACCCAGGCCCCCGGCGCGCCGGTGGTCAGCGCCTTGATCGCCACCACCTTGACCGGCTCGGGCTGCACCGGCCGCTCACGGTCCAGCGACCACCAGCCATCGGCCACCGTGCAGTTCATGCCGACTTCCACCACCGGGGCGGCCCGGGCGACGACCGGGCCGCCATGACGCTCATGCCCAGGGCGCCTGATGCCAACAGGCTGACAACAACATTCGATCTCACCGCAACTCCCTGATATCTCGTTCGAGTGAGCGAATGTATCGATGTGACGTGACGTAACCGCCCGGAAACTCCGGAATTCGCCCGCGACGGCGCCCCTCATTCAGGGGATGCCGGCCGCGCCGGAGGAAAAAGTGACGCCTCCATGCCCCCGGACGGGGGCCGGAAGACTCATCCCCAGGGCGCCGGGGCTCTTCCATGCGGCGGATGGCGGCCGTCATGGCTTGTCGCTACATTGATGGGCTTTCGGACCCGACGGCCGCCTCCCATGAAGCTGGCGTCCCCGGGTCGTTCATCGCCACTGGAGACCACCATGTCCCGCAAGACCCCCATCGAGCACTACCGCAACATCGGCATCTCGGCGCACATCGACGCCGGCAAGACGACGACGACGGAGCGCATCCTGTTCTACACCGGGGTCAACCACAAGATCGGCGAGGTGCACGACGGCGCCGCGACGATGGACTGGATGGAGCAGGAGCAGGAGCGCGGCATCACGATCACCTCGGCCGCGACAACCTGCTTCTGGAAGGGCATGGACCTGTCCTATCCGGAGCACCGCATCAACATCATCGACACCCCGGGGCACGTGGACTTCACGATCGAGGTGGAGCGGTCCATGCGCGTGCTGGACGGCGCGGTGATGGTGTACGACTCGGTGGGCGGCGTGCAGCCGCAGTCCGAGACCGTCTGGCGCCAGGCCAACAAGTACAAGGTGCCGCGGCTGGCCTTCGTGAACAAGATGGACCGCATCGGCGCGGACTTCTACCGCGTGCGCCAGATGATGGTGGACCGGCTCAAGGCCAACCCGGTGCCCATCGTGCTGCCCATCGGCGCCGAGGACCAGTTCAAGGGCGTGATCGACCTGCTCAAGATGAAGGCCATCGTCTGGGACGAGGCCTCGCAGGGCATGAAGTTCGAGTACCAGGAGATCCCCGCCGACCTCAAGGCCAAGGCCGAGGAATGGCGCGAGAAGATGGTCGAGGCCGCCGCCGAGGCGGACGAGGAACTGATGAACAAGTACCTCGAGAGCGGCGAGCTGAGCGAGGACGAGATCAAGCGCGCGATCCGCCAGCGCACCATCGCCGGCGAGATCCAGCCGATGCTGTGCGGCACCGCGTTCAAGAACAAGGGCGTGCAGCGGATGCTGGACGCGGTGATCGATTTCATGCCTTCGCCGATCGACATCCCGCCGGTGCACGGCACCGACGACGACGAGCAGGACACGACCCGCAAGGCCGATGACAACGAGAAGTTCAGCGCCCTGGCCTTCAAGCTGATGACCGATCCGTATGTGGGCCAGCTGACCTTCGTGCGGGTGTATTCGGGCATCCTGAAGTCGGGCGACTCGGTCTACAACCCGACGCGCGGCAAGAAGGAGCGCATCGGCCGCATCCTGCAGATGCATGCGAACCAGCGCGAGGAGATCAAGGAGATCCTGGCCGGGGACATCGCGGCCTGCGTGGGCCTGAAGGACGTGACCACGGGCGAGACGCTGTGCGATCCGGAGGCGATCATCACGCTCGAGAAGATGGTGTTCCCGGAGCCGG
>NZ_VOSR01000042.1:0-15185 GCF_007997345.1 Mitsuaria sp. TWR114 | reverse complement strand
TCAAGGCGCTGCCGGTGGTGGACCGCGCGCGGCGCGTGGTCGGCATCGTGACGCTGGCGGACTTCCTGCGCGGCGCCTCGCTCGACCTGCACGCGGACTGGGCGACCCGGCTGCGACAGCTGATCCGTCCGACGCCCTCGACGCACAGCGACAAGGCGGAGGTCGTGGGCCAGATCATGAGCCGACAGGTGCAGGTGGCCAGCGCGGACCGCCCGCTGGCGGACCTGGTGCCGCTGTTCGCGGCCACCGGGCACCACCACATCCCCATCGTCGGCGACGAGGCGCGGCTGGTCGGGATCCTGACGCAGTCCGACCTGGTCGCGGCGCTGGCCCGGGTGGATCGCCTGTAGGCCGCCGGGCCACGGGCGGCGGCGCGGACGCCGACCGCCTGGCGCGGCGATCCGTACAGGTCCCGCTCAGGTTCGCTCGGTATGCTGCGGCCGCTCCGTTTTCCTGGATGCCGTGCCGATGGACATCGACCCCGAAGAACTGATCGAGAACGCCCGCCAGGCCGTGGACCGGCCCGAGGCCGCCGCGCGCCCGTCGCGGCTCAATGCCGTCGTGGCGGTGACCGTCGCGCTGCTGGCGACCTTCATGGGCATCTGCAAGGTCAAGGACGACAACATCAACCAGAACATGCAGCAGGCGCAGGCCGACAAGATCGACCACTGGGCCTTCTACCAGGCGCGCAACGCCCGCGAGGAGATCGCCAAGGCGGCGCTGACGCAGCTGAAGCTGCAGGCGCTCGGCGCGCCGGAGTCGGCCGCCGACGGCTACCGGCAGGCGATCGCGCATTACGAGACGCTGGCGGCCGAGCAGTCGGCCAAGAAGGACGAACTGCGCAAGCAGGCCGAGGCCGACCAGCAGCGCTACGACGCGCTCAACTTCCGCGACGACCAGTTCGACCTGTCCGATGCCCTGCTGGCCATCGCGATCGCGCTGCTGGCGATCACGGCGCTCACGCAGATGTGGGCACTCTTCGCGGTGGCCATGGTGCCGACGGTGTTCGGCGTGCTGATGGGCTTGGCGGGCCTGGGCGGCTGGCCGCTGCATCCGGATCTGATCGTCCAGCTGCTGTCCTGAGCCGCGCGCCGGGCTGGACGTGGGAACGGGCGCACCAGGCGCCCGTTTGCCATGGGATCGCGACCGCGGCGCTCAGCGCAGCGCCAGGTCCAGCACCGTGCCCGCGAAGATCGCGAAGCCGACCCAGTGGTTCTCGCGGAAGGCCTTGAAGCAGCCGTCACGGCCGCGGTCCTTGATCAGCGTGTAGTGCCAGACCACCTGCGCCGCCGCGGCGGCCAGGCCGGCCAGGAACCAGTGGCCCATGCCCAGGCGCAGGCCCAGCGCGGCCCACAGCGCGAGGAAGACGACGTAGAAGGCCATCACCCCGATGACGTCGAAGCGGCCCAGCGTCAGCGCGGAGGTCTTGATGCCGATGCGGATGTCGTCGTCGCGGTCGACCATCGCGTATTCGGTGTCGTAGGCCAGCACCCAGAACAAGTTGGCGGCGAGCAGTCCCCAGGCCGACAGCGGCACCGAGGCGGCGATCGCCTGCAGGCTCCACTCGCGCCCGCCCAGCGCCGCGGAGAAGGCCATCGGGATGCCGAAGGAGAACGCGACGCCCAGCACGGCCTGCGGCATCGAGACCCAGCGTTTGGTGAACGGATAGAGGATGGTCACCGCGAGCGCGGCGAAGGACAGCAGGATGGTGGGCGGGTTGGTTGTCAGCACCAGGCCGAAGGCGACCAGCGACAGCACCGCGCCGAGCACCAGGGCTTCCTTCACCGACACCAGCCCGGCGGTGACGGGCCGCTGGGCGGTGCGCTTGACGTGCTTGTCGAAGTCGCGGTCGGCGACGTCGTTGACGGCGCAGCCGGCGCTGCGCATCAGGAAGGTGCCGATCGTGAAGATCAGCAGCAGGTGCCAGCCCGGCCAGCCGTCGGCGGCCATCCACAGCGCGGAGAGCGTCGGCCACAGCAGCAGGTAGGTGCCGGCCGGCCGATCCCAGCGGATCAGGTTCAGGTAGAGCGACAGACGCGACGGCGCGGCGGGGGAGGGGGCGGCGGGAGTCATGGCGGGGATTGTCGCGCTGCGGGCCGCACGCGTTGCGCGTAGTGCTCATGGCAGCTTGCGGCGAAGCTCGGCGCTTTAGCGTGCCAGGCTATGGAGGTCCTTAGAAGTTCAGCTCCTCGAGTTCCGCCTGCGTGAGGCTACGAACTCGGCGGCGCTGATCCTCGCGTTGCTGTTGCAAGAGGGCGGGATCGCTCTCGGCCAGAAGCTCGACCAACGTCATCCCTGGCGCTATCGCATCCAGATAGCGCAACAACTGGCCCATTGCCAGCCCCGGCTCGCCCCGTTCGATGCGGTAAGCCGTGTTGCGCGATAGACCGGCGCGAATTGCGGCATCCGCCTGCTTGATCTGGCGCGCTACCCGCAGCCGCGCCAGGAGATCGCTCAGTTGAGCGCACTCGGATTGCAGATGGACTGGCAGGGCGGAGAGCTGATGAACTTTCATGCTCGTCAAATCGAGCCTTATCTCGATAACGCTCGATTTAACGAGCATTCCCCGGCCTGCGGAACCGCTCCACCAGCGCCCCCGCCTCGCCCACCAGCCCGCGGCGGAAGGCCAGCACGCACAGGATGAAGATCAGCCCGGTCACTAGGCTGACGGACTCGCCCAGGCCGGTGAACCACTGGATCCCCGTCACGCCGGCCAGCCACTGGCCCAGGTCGCCGATCTTGTTCTCCAGCGCGATGATCACCAGCGCGCCCACGATCGGCCCCACCATCGTTCCCATGCCGCCCACCAGCGTCATCAGGATCACCAGGCCCGAGGTCGTCCAGATCGCGTCGGTCAGCGTCGCGAAACCCAGCACCAGCGTCTTGGTCGCGCCCGCCAGCCCCGCCAGCCCCGCCGACAGCACGAAGGCCATCAGCTTGAAGCGCGCCGCGTCGTAACCCAGCGAGGTCGCCCGCGCCTCGTTCTCCCGGATCGAGGTCAGCACCTGCCCGAACGGCGAATGCACCGTCCGGTAGATCAGCCAGAAGCCGAACACGAAGATCGCCAGCACCAGGTAGTACAGCGCGGTGTCGTTCTCCAGGTTGATGCCCAGGACGCTGCCGCGCGGCACCGACTGCAGGCCGTCCTCGCCGCCGGTGAACGGCGCCTGCAGGAAGTAGAAGAACAGCATCTGCGCCAGCGCCAGCGTGATCATCGAGAAGTAGATGCCCGAGCGCCGGATCGCCAGCAGCCCGAACACCAGCCCCGCCAGCGCCGCCATCAGCGTGCCGAAGGCGATGCCCAGCAGCGGCGGGAAGCCCCACACCTTCAGCGCATGCCCGGCGGCGTAGGCCGCCGCGCCCAGGAAGGCGGCATGGCCGAAGCTCAGCAGCCCGGTGAAGCCGATCAGCAGGTTGAAGGCGCATGCGAACAGCGCATAGCACATCACCTTCATCGCGAAGATCGGATACACGCCCAGGAAGGGCAGCAGCGCGATGGCGACGAACAGGGCGGCGTAGCCCAGCGGTTTCTTGTTCATTTCTCTTTGCCGAACAGGCCGGCGGGACGCACCAGCAGCACCAGGGCCATGATGACGAACACCACGGTGTTGGAGGCTTCCGGATAGAAGACCTTGGTCAGGCCCTCGATCACGCCCAGCCCCAGGCCGGTCAGGATCGAGCCCAGGATGGAGCCCATGCCCCCGATCACCACCACCGCGAAGACGACGATGATCAGGTTGGAGCCCATCAGCGAATTCACCTGCAGGATCGGCGCCGCGAGCACGCCCGCGAAGCCCGCCAGCGCCACGCCGCCGGCGTAGGTCAGCGTCACCAGCCGCGGCACGTTGACGCCGAAGGCCTGCACCAGCTTCGGGTTCTCGGTGCCGGCGCGCAGCGTCGCGCCCAGCGAGGTCTTCTCGATCAGCACCCACACGCCCAGGCACACCACCAGCGAGGCGACGACCACCCAGGCCCGGTAGTTCGGCAGGATCATGAAGCCCAGGTTGGTGGCGCCCTGCAGCGCCTCGGGCGCCGAGTAGGGCTGCCCGCCCACGCCGAAGAAGGAGCGGAAGACGCCCTCGATCACCAGCGTCAGCCCGAAGGTCAGCAGCAGGCCGTAGAGGTGGTCCAGCTTGTAGAGCCACTGCAGCAGCAGCCGCTCGATGACCAGGCCGAAGGCGCCCACGATCAGCGGCGCGATCAGCAGCATCGCCCAGTAGTTGATGCCGAAGTACTCCAGCCCCATCCACGCCAGGAACGCGCCCATCATGTAGAGCGCGCCGTGGGCGAAGTTGATGATGTTCAGCATGCCGAAGATGACGGCCAGCCCCAGCGACAGCATCGCGTAGAACGAGCCGTTCACCAGCCCCAGCAGCAGCTGGCCCAGCAGCGCGGGCAGGGGGACACCAAAGAAGTCGGTCATGCGTCGTCGCTCATCGTCATCGTCTTGGACATCGCGGCGGACCGGCGCGTGCGCGGCCAGGCCGCGCGACGCGCCAGCGCCGGTTCAGCTCACTTCTTGACCAGCGGGCACTTGGAGTCGGCCAGCTTGGTGAAGGCGTCGTCGCCCGGGATGCGGGTCACGACCTTGAAGTAGTCCCAGGGCTCGGTGGACTCCTTGGCCGACTTCACCTGCAGCAGGAACATGTCGTGCACGCCGCGGCCGTCTTCCTTGCGGATCGTGCCCTTGGTGTAGAAGTCGTTGATCGGCGTGGCCTTCATCTGGGCCACCACCTTGTCGCCGTCGTCGGTCTTGATGGCCTCCACCGCCTTCAGGTAGTGCGCCACCGCCGAGTAGTCCGCCGCCTGCAGCGACGAGGGCATGCGCTTCATCTTCTCGAAGAAGCGGCGCGCCCAGGCGCGTGCCTCGGGGCTCTGGTTCCAGTACCAGCTGTCGGTCAGGTACATGCCCTCGGTGGTCTTCAGGCCCAGCGAATGCACGTCGTTGATGAACATCAGCAGGCCGGCCAGCTTCATCGTCTTGGTGATGCCGAACTCGTTGGCCGCCTTGACCGCGTTGATGGTGTCGCCACCCGCGTTGGCCAGGCCCAGGATCTGGGCCTTGGAGCTCTGCGCCTGCAGCAGGAAGGAGGAGAAGTCGCTCGCGTTCAGCGGGTGCTTCACCGCGCCCAGCACCTGGCCGCCGGACTTGGTCACCACCGCCGAGGTGTCGGCCTGCAGCGAGGTGCCGAAGGCGTAGTCCGCCGTCAGGAAGTACCAGCTCTTGCCGCCGGCCTTGGTCACCGCCGCGCCCGTGCCGTTGGCCAGGGCCACCGTGTCGTAGGCGTAGTGGATGGTGTAGGGCGTGCATTCCTCGTTGGTCAGGCGCGAGGTGCCGGCGCCGATCGAGATGAAGGGCTTCTTCTTCTCCGCCGCCACCTTGGCCATCGCCAGGCTGGTGCCGGAGTTGGTGCCGCCGATCAGCAGGTCCAGGCCTTGCGTGTCGAACCACTCGCGCGCCTTGGACGCGGCCACGTCGGCCTTGTTCTGGTGGTCGGCGAAGACCAGCTCGATCTTCTTGCCGGCGGCCATGCCCTTGGCATCCGCGATCGCGAGACGGATCGCCTCCACGCCGCCGGCGCCGTCGATGTCCGCGTAGACGCTGGACATGTCGGTGATGATGCCGATCCTGACCACGTCGCCGGAAATCTGCGCCTGCGCGCCGAAGCTGCCGCAGGCCAGCACCGAGGCCAGGGCAAGGGTCTTGAGGGTCGTCTTCATCGCTTGTCTCCTTTTCTAACGGCCTCGTCGGGCCACGCGGGTTTCAGACTCGAAGCTCGAAATCAACGGTGGCGGTCACGCGGTGACCGCACGGGGATTCACACGCTCAGCAGCTCGTCGAGCAGCGCGCGCTTGCTCTCGAGCTGCGCGGCGGCGAAGGACTCGACCACCTGGCCGTGCTCCATCACGACGAAGTGGTCCGCCAGCGGCGCGGCGAAGCGGAAGTTCTGCTCCACCATCACGATGGTGAAGCCCTGCGCCTTGAGCGCGGTGATCATGCGGGCCAGCGCCTGGACGATGACCGGGGCCAGGCCCTCGGAGATCTCGTCCAGCAGCAGGATGTCGGCGCCGGTGCGCAGGATGCGGGCCACGGCCAGCATCTGCTGCTCGCCGCCGGACAGCCGCGTGCCCTGGCTGTGCCGGCGCTCGGCGAGGTTGGGGAACATCGCGTAGATCTCGTCCTCGGACATGACCTTGCCGCGCCCGCCCTTGAGCGTCGGCGGCAGGCGCAGGTTCTCCTCGGTGCTGAGCGAGGCGAAGATGCCGCGCTCCTCCGGGCAGTAGCCCAGGCCCAGGCGCGCGATGCGGTGCGTGGGCAGCTGCACGGTTTCCTGGCCGTGGACCTTGATCGAGCCGCTGCGGCGGTCGGTCAGGCCCATGATGGCGCGCAGCGTCGTCGTGCGGCCGGCGCCGTTGCGGCCCAGCAGGGTCAACACCTGGCCCTGCGGCACGGCCAGGTCGATGCCGTGCAGGATGTGGCTTTCGCCGTACCAGGCCTGCAGGCCCTTGATCTCGAGCGCGTAAGCCATCAATGGGCTCCCTGCAGCTCGGCGGCCTCGGAGCCCATGTAGGCCTCGAGCACCTTCGGATGGCGGGAGACGCTGGCGTAGTCGCCCTCGGCCAGCACGGCGCCGCGCGCCAGCACGGTGATGCGGTCGGCGATGCTGCTGATCACCTTCATGTTGTGTTCCACCATCAGCACGGTGCGGCCCTCGGCGACGCGCTTGATCAGCGCGGTGACGCGGTCCACGTCCTCGTGGCCCATGCCCTGCGTCGGCTCATCGAGCAGCATCAGCTCCGGCTCCATCGCCATCGTCGTGGCGATCTCCAGCGCCCGCTTGCGGCCGTAGGGCAGGTCGGCGGCGCGCAGCGCGGCCATGTCGCGCAGGTCGACGAGCTCCAGCAGCTCCAGCGCGCGGCCGTCCAGCTGGCGCAGGCCGCCCAGGCCCTTCCAGAAGTGATAGCTCGTGCCGGTGAAGCGCTGCAGCCCGATGCGCACGTTCTCCAGCACCGTCAGGTGGGGGAACACGGCCGAGATCTGGAAGGAGCGGATCACGCCGCGGCGGGCGATCTGGGCGGGCTTCTCGCCGGTGATGTCGTGGCCGTTGAAGAGGATCTGGCCGCGGGTGGGCGTCAGGAACTTCGTGAGCAGGTTGAAGCAGGTGGTCTTGCCGGCGCCATTGGGGCCGATCAACGCATGGATGTGACCGCGCTGCACTTGCAGGTCGACGGAGTCCACGGCGGTGAAGCCCTTGAACTCCTTGGTCAGTTTGCGTGTCTCCAGGATGAGGGTGCTCATCGGCGCAAGGTGGGCGCCGGGGTGCGGAGCCTCTGTAGTGGAGCCAGGAATTTAGGGCCCCGGCGGGCGCCCTCGACAGCGTAAAACCCTTTACGCAGCATTGCGCAAGGGCTAACCCGGGGGCCTTCGTCAAGGGCGCGCCCGGCAGGTTCGGATCACGCAACAGGCGTCTTTCACGAGGCTGACGAGCGGGGGCCAGGACGTGCCACAACGGCGGCACAGCGAACGCGTGTCACCGGAATCTCCTGCGGGGGAGCGGTGCTTCTTCCGATCGGGGAGCGCACGCCGCGGGCCGCGTGGCTATGCTGCGCGCCTGCTCGAACGCAGGACATCCTCGAGGCGCGCCGGACGCGCCTCGCGACACGACATGACAAGCACAGGAGGTTCCTCATGACCCGTTCCGGAAAGTTCGCCGCCCTCGGTCTCGCGCTCGCGCTGGCCGCGGCGGGCGTGCAGGCGGCGGCCCCGCAGGTGAAGACCCAGGCGCCGGGCTACTACCGCCTGATGCTGGGCGATTTCGAAGTCACCGCCCTCAGCGACGGCACCGTCGACCTGCCGGTGGACCAGCTGATGGACAAGGCCAAGCCCGGCAGCGTCGTGAAGGCGCTGAACAAGCAGTTCCTGAAGCCGCCGGTGGAGACCTCGATCAATGGCTACCTGATCAACACCGGCACCAAGCTGGTGCTGATCGACACCGGTGCCAATGGCGCCTTCGGTCCGACCACCGGCAAGCTGCTCGCCAACCTGAAGGCGGCGGGCTACCAGCCCGAGCAGGTCGACGAGGTCTACATCACCCACCTGCATCCCGACCATGCGGCGGGGCTGAGCAAGGACGGCCAGGCGCTGTTCCCGAACGCGGTGGTGCGGATGGACCAGCACGATGCCGACTACTGGCTGAACCTGGACAACGCCGCCAAGGCGCCGGCCGGGCACAAGGACTTCTTCGCCGCCGCGATCGCGGCGCTCAAGCCCTACAAGGACGCGGGCCGGCTCAAGCCGTTCAGCGGCGAGACCGAGCTGGTGCCGGGCGTGCGCACGCACGCGGCCTACGGCCACACGCCGGGCCACACGGTCTACATGGTCGAGAGCCAGGGCCAGAAGCTGGCGGTGTGGGGCGATCTGATGCACGTCGCCGCCGTGCAGTTCCCGGACCCGTCGGTGACGATCGCCTTCGACACCGATTCGAAGGCGGCGATGCCGCAGCGCAAGCTGGCCTACGCCGATGCGGCGAAGCAGGGCTACTGGGTGGCGATCGCGCATGTGTCCTTCCCCGGCATCGGCCACGTGGCCGCCGACGGCAAGGGCTATCGCTGGGTGCCGGTGAACTACAGCGTCAAGCCTTGAGGGGCAGGGCGACGGCGGGCGGGCCGCATGCTCGAGTCGCTCGGCTGCTCGCCGACGACGCCCACCGACGCCCTCAATCGAAATACTGCTGCCGCAGGCGCTCGTAGCGCCCATCCCGCCTGAGGCGGTCCAGCGCGACCTGCAGCCGCCGCGCGACCGCCGGGTCGCTGTCGGCGGGCAGGCCGAACCAGTAGGCCTTGTCCACGTCCATCGACAGCACCGGCGTGAGCGTCGAGTACGGCAGCTTCAGCTCCCGCAGGTGCCAGGCAGCGGCCCAGTCCAGCATGACGATCAGGTCCATGCGGCCGGCGAGCAGCTTGCGCAGGTTGGTGGCGTCGTCCAGGCCCAGTTCCAGCTCCTGCTCCGGCCGCAGGCCGTCCGCCAGCAGCTGACGGGCGGCGGCCGAGTCCCGCGACACCCCCAGCCGCAGCCCGTTGAGCTGCTTGAGGCTGGCCGGGCGCACGTCCGTGCGGTGGCGCAGCCGGTACACGAGGATCCGGCGCGGACTGATCGGGCCGACCCAGCGGTATTGGTGTTCGCGCTCTGGCGTGCGCACCAGCGAGAACAGCACGCTGTCGGCGCGCCGCGCCGCTTCCTGCACCGAGCGCTGCCAGGGCAGCACCTCGATGCGCAACCGCACACCGGCCTCGGCGCTCATCAGACGCAGCAGCTCGGTGCTGAAGCCGCTCGCCTCGCCCGCTTCGGCGTAGTTCAGCGGCGGCAGGTTCTCGGTGAAGGCGACCAGCTCGCGCGGCGCGTCCTGGACCGCGCTGGCCGGCACCTGCGCGGCGATCGCCGTCGGCATCGCGCCCGCGATCAGGCCCGCCGCCAGCAGGAGGCAGCTCAGACGGCGCTCCTGCAGGGGCTCGATCACGTTCGGCATCGGCGCAGTGTAGGAAGCGGTGATGACACGGCGCCAACGGGGCGCCCGGTGAAACGTCAACAAGGTCACGGCATCAAGCCCGGGGAAGCCCTTTCCCTCCGAAGAGGGGAACGGCGTGCAGGCGCGCGCCCGTCGGCGCGGCGACGGCTATCCTGCGCGCCGCCGCGAAGTCGCCAGGATCGGCGCCGCGCTACGTTTCCCAGGGAGAACACCACATGAAGACGCTTCGGGTCGCCGCGATGGCCGCCCTGATGGCCACCGGGGCCACCTCCGCCACCTCGACCATGGCCGCCACCGCCGCCGAATTGGGCGAGCCGCTCGTTTATGCCTCGATCGCCGTGGGCGGTGTCGACGGCAGCCATGAGTCCTACAAGCGCGACGGCAGCCAGCTGTCGATCGGTTATGGGCTGGGTTATCGCTTCAATGCCAACTACAGCGTCGAGCTGTATTCACGCAGCCTGGAGTTCAAGATCTTCGGCCCGCGCCGCGACTTCGAATATCCGGACTCGCATGTCGGCATCGCGGCCGTGGGCCGCTATCCGCTGGCGCGGATGTTCAGCCTGACCGGTCGCGTCGGCATCGGCCGCACCAAGATGTCCCGCGACGACGGCGTGAACCCGAGCGACAAGACCACCGTGACCGCCGGCGTCGGCGCCGCGCTGGAGTTCGGCCGCCACGTCGCGCTGACCGCGGGCTACGAGCGCTTCTCCGGCATCAACACCGGCCTGTGGCTGGTGGGCTGGCAGCTGGCGTACTGAGCCACCGGTCGCCGGGGCGCCGCAGCGCCGGCCCCCGGTCCACCCCGCGCCGTCTCAGGCGTCCATCTGCTTCTGGAAGACCAGGCCCGCGTGCTCGCGCAGCGCGTGGAACTTGATCTTGGGCCAGTTCTCCTGCATCGCGCGCAGTTCGCCGGCGTACTCGAGCAGCACTGTGGGCGCGTTGACCGCGTCCCAGGCGACGCGGTGGGCGTTGTGGTCGATGAAGCGGCGCAGCTCCTTCTCGCCGCCGTCGGCCTCGTCGCAGGTCACCCAGCGCGCGACGTTGTAGCGCGCCGGCGTGATGCGGGCCTTGACGCCGTACTCGTGTTCCAGGCGGTGCGCGACGACTTCGAACTGCAGCTGGCCGACCGCGCCCAGCAGCAGCACGCTGCCGGCCTCGGGGCGGAAGACCTGGATCGCGCCTTCCTCGCCGAGCTGGCGCAGACCCTCGCGCAGCTGCTTGGTCTTGAGCGGGTCCGCCACCTCGACCGAGCGGAACATTTCCGGCGCGAAGAAGGGCAGGCCGGTGTACTGCAGCGCCTCCCCCTCGGTGATGGTGTCGCCCAGCTGCAGCACGCCGTGGTTGGGGATGCCGATGATGTCGCCGGCAAAGGCCTCGTCCAGCAGCTCGCGGCGCTGCGACAGGAAGCTCACCACCGTGTTGGGCCGCAGCTCCTTGCCCGAGCGCACGACCTTGAGCCGCATGCCGCGCTCGAAGTGGCCCGAGGCCACGCGCAGGAACGCGATCCGGTCCCGGTGCGCCGGGTCCATGTTGGCCTGGATCTTGAAGACCACGCCGGTGAACTTGGGCTCCTCCGGCTGCACCACGCGCTGCATCGCGGCGCGCTCGGCGGGCGCGGGCGCCAGCTCGACCAGCGCGTCCAGCACTTCCTGCACGCCGAAGTTGTTCACCGCGGAGCCGAAGAACATCGGCGTCTGCCGGCCGGTGAGGAAGGCTTCCTCGTCGAAGGCGGGGGCCGCCTCGTTGACCAGCTCGATCTCGCCCTGCGCGTTCTCGTACTGCATGCCGAAGCGTTCGACATAGGCTGGGTTGTCCAGGCCCTCCAGCACTTCCTCGGTGCCGGCGGCGCGGTCCTCGCCGGGTGAGAACACGCGCATGCGCTGCTGGCGCAGGTCCATCACGCCGTGGAAGTGCTTGCCCATGCCGACCGGCCAGGTGAAGGGCACCACCGTCATGCCCAGCTCGCGCTCGATCTCGTCCATCAGCGCCAGCGGCTCCTGGACCTCGCGGTCCAGCTTGTTGACGAAGGTCAGGATCGGCGTGTTGCGCGCGCGGCAGACCTGCAGCAGGCGGCGGGTCTGCGGCTCCACGCCGTTGGCCGCGTCGATGACCATCAGCGCCGCGTCGACGGCGGTCAGCACGCGGTAGGTGTCTTCCGAGAAGTCCTGGTGGCCCGGGGTGTCCAGCAGGTTGATGACGCAGTCGCGGTATTCCATCTGCATCACCGACGAGGCCACCGAGATGCCGCGCTGCTTTTCGATCTCCATCCAGTCGGAGGTCGCGTGGCGCGAGGCCTTGCGCGCCTTCACCGAGCCCGCGATCTGGATCGCGCCGGAGAACAGCAGCAGCTTTTCCGTCAGCGTGGTCTTGCCCGCGTCAGGGTGCGAAATGATGGCGAAAGTGCGGCGGCGGCGCACTTCGGACTGGATACGGCTGGGCTGATCGGTGGACATGACGGCTCTTGGGCGGCGAACCTGCGATTATCGGGGTTCTTCCCTGCCGCGACCCGGCGCTCAGTCCGGCGTCATGAACGGCCGCACCCGCGCCAGCAAGCGCTCCACGTAGTCCGCCTTCTCGCCGACGGGCGCGGCGTAGGTGAGCGCGTCGCGCGTGGCGGCCTCGCCGGCCTTGCTCCACATCAGCCATGCCGCCAGGTATTGCGAGGCCAGGCATCCGCCCGAGGTGGCCACCGGGCCGCGGGCATGGAAGGGTTCGTCGAGCACCCGCACGCCGGCCTCCACCAGCCAGGGCCGGGTGCTCGCATCGGTGCAGGCCGGTGCGTCGCCCAGCAGCCCCAGGCGCGCCACCAGCAGCGCGCCGGAGCACTGCGAGGCGATCAGCTGCCGCGTCGGATCGATCTGCAGCCGGTCCAGCAGCGCCGAGTTCTCCGCGATCGCCCGCGTGTAGATGCCGGAGCCGAACCAGACCGCGTCGGCCTCGTTGGCCCATTCGAGCGGGCGTTTCAGCTGCACGGTGACGCCATTCATCGAGGTCACCGCCGGACCCGGCCCGCACAGCTCGGCGGACCAGCCCTGCGGCTTGAGCCGGTTCAGCAGTCCCAGCGGAAGGAAGCTGTCGATCTCGTTGAAGCCGTCGAAGGAGAGGATGGCGATGCGCATCGGAGGTCCCACCAGGCGATGCGGCCGACTGTAGCGCTCACACCCGCGCCGCCCAAGCCGGTGGGGTTATTGCCGCGGGCTCACTCGCCGGCCAGCAGGCGGAAGGTGTGGCGCGCCATCATGAGTTCCTCGTCGGTGGGGATGACCCAGGCCTCGCAGCGGCTGTCGACGGTGCTGAGGCGGCGTTCGGGCGGGCCGTCGCGGTTGGCGGCCTCCTGCACCGACACCCCCAGCCACAGGCAGCGCGACAGCACCCGGCGGCGGATCTCGGCCGAGTGCTCGCCGATGCCGGCGGTGAACACCAGGCCGTCGAGGCCGCCCATCTCCGCGGCCAGCGCGCCGATCTCGCGGGTGACGCGATGCACGAACACGTCGACCGCGAAGCGCGCCCGCGGCACATCGCTGGCCAGCAGCTGCCGCATGTCGCTGGACACGCCCGACAGCCCCAGCAGCCCGGACTCCTTGTAGAGCAGCGTCTCCAGTTCGCGCGCGTCCATGCGGTGCTCGTCCATCAGGTAGAGCAGCACGCCCGGGTCGACGGCGCCGCTGCGCGTGCCCATCGGCAGTCCGTCGACGGCGGTGAAGCCCATGCTGCTGGCGATGCTGCGCCCGCGATGCAGCGCACAGGCGCTTGCGCCGTTGCCCAGGTGCAGGACGACGACGCGCCCGTCCGCCAGCCGCGGCGACAGCGCCGGCAGCCGCGACGCGATGTACTCGTAGCTCAGCCCATGGAAGCCGTAGCGCCGCACGCCGGCCTCGAACAGCGCATACGGCAGCGCGAAGGCATCGGCGACGTCGGACTGGCCGCGGTGGAAGGCGGTGTCGAAGCAGGCCACCTGCGGCAGGCCGGGCAGGGCGGCGAAGGCGCGGCGGATCGGCGCCAGGTTGTGCGGCTGATGCAGCGGCGCCAGCGGGACCAGCGTCTCCAGCTGGCCGAGCACCGCCGGCGTCACTACCACCGGTTCCTGGAAGGCCGTGCCGCCGTGCACGACGCGGTGCCCGATGCCCAGCATCGAGAGGCCCGGGAATTCGTGCCGGACGAACTCGACCAGGTGCTCGAGCGCCCCCTCGTGGCCGAGCCGCTCGCCGACCGGCCAGTCGCGCGAGCCCGCCTTCGTGCCGTCGGCATGGGCGGCTTCGAAATGCGGCGTCGCGGTGCCCAGGCCCTCGACCTGCGCGCGCAACTCCAGCCGCAGGGGGCCCTGCCGGCGATCGTCGTGCAGCGAAAACATCGACAGCTTGATGCTGGACGAGCCGGCGTTGACGACCGCGATGAACTCTCCTTCCAGCCTTGGACCCATCGCTCACCCCTTCATGAGGGCCGCCGCCGATGCCAGACATCTGCCCGTTTCCGGCACCGCCGCGCGACCCCGCGTCGCTTGATTTGTTGCAGCGCAGCATGCATCATCGACCGCGACTCGTCGTGAAAGCCCGAGGAACAAACAGGGTCAAGCGCGCGGCGGGTCGGGGCGTCGGAAAACTTGTCCGAACGCGCGGCGACAACGGGACGCCGCGCCGTCTGCAGCACAGGGAGCCAGCCAGTGATCACCTCGTTCCGAAGCGCCGGCGGGCCGGCCGGCCAGGCGCCGTCATCGGTGCCGTCCATCGCGCCGTCCATCGCGCATCCCCCCAGCGCCCATCCCCATTACGACCGCCTCATCGAGGCCGTGCGGCACCTGCCGCCGCTGCGCATGGCCGTCGTGCATCCATGCAGCGATGTGGCACTGCTGGCGGCGACCGAGGCCGCCTCGCTCGGGCTGATCGAGCCGGTGCTGATCGGCCCGGCGGGCAAGGTCTCGGAGGCCGCGGCGGCGGCCGGCGTGGATCTCGCGCGCTTCACCCTGTTCGACGTCCCGCACAGCCACGCGGCCGCCGAGATGGCGGTGACGATGGCGCTCAAGGGCAGCGTGGACGCGCTGATGAAGGGCAGCCTCCATACCGACGAACTGATGGGCGCCGTCGTGCGCCGCGAGGGTGGGCTGCGCACCGCCCGGCGCATCAGCCATTGTTTCGTGATGGACGTGCCGGGGCATCCCCAGCCGCTGATCATCTCGGACGCGGCGATCAACATCGAGCCGACGCTGGAGGAGAAGGTCGACATCGTCCAGAACGCGATCGACCTGGCGCATGCGCTGCGACTGCCGAGGTGCGTGTGGCGCTGCTCTCGTCGATGGAGACGGTGAATCCGAAGGTGCCGTCGACGATCGACGCCGCGGCGCTGTGCAAGATGGCCGACCGCGGACAGATCACCGGCGCGGTGCTGGACGGCCCGCTCGCGATGGACAACGCCATCGATCCGGAGGCGGCCCGCATCAAGGGCATCGTGTCGCCGGTGGCGGGCCGCGCCAACGTGCTGATCGTGCCGGACCTGGACGCCGGCAACATGCTGGCCAAGAGCCTGAGCTTCCTGGCGCAGGCCTACGCGGCGGGCGTGGTGCTGGGCGCGAAGGTGCCCATCGTGCTGACCAGCCGCGCCGATTCGCGCACCGCGCGGCTGGCGTCCTGCGCGCTGGCCTCGATGCTGGCCGAGGCCGCCGCG
>NZ_VOSR01000419.1:0-7508 GCF_007997345.1 Mitsuaria sp. TWR114 | reverse complement strand
GTCGCCGCCGGCCTTGGCCAGCTTCTGCGCGCGCTGCAGGCCCTTTTCCACCGTGCCCAGGTCCGCCAGGCACAGCTCGGTCTGGATCACCTCGATGTCCGAGATCGGATCGACCTTGCCGTTGACGTGGATCACGTTCGGATCCTCGAAGCAGCGCACCACGTTGACGATCGCGTCGGTCTCGCGGATGTGCGAGAGGAACTGGTTGCCCAGGCCTTCGCCCTTGGAGGCGCCCGCCACCAGGCCCGCGATGTCCACGAACTCGACGATCGCCGGCACGATGCGCTCGGGCTTGACGATCTCGGCCAGCTTCTGCAGGCGCGGGTCCGGCAGCTCGACGATGCCGACGTTGGGCTCGATCGTGCAGAAGGGATAGTTCTCGGCGGCGATGCCGGCCTTGGTCAGCGCGTTGAAGAGGGTGGACTTGCCGACGTTGGGCAGGCCCACGATGCCGCATTTGAGGCTCATGGTTGGCTTTCGGGGGAAATGCTGTTCGGGCCTGCGGCGACGCGCGCGGGCGAAACCGCCATTTTAGTCAAGCCGCCAGTCCGCAGCCGACGCCCGCTCAGCCATTGCCGGCGATCGGGGCCGTCCCGCTGCCTACAATCCCGGCCCATGGAAAAGTTCGACGTCCTGGTTCGCGGCAGTGGCTGCGTCGGCCGCAGCCTGGCGCTGGCGCTGGGCGCCCGCGGCCTGCGCGTGGCGCTGCTGGCGGCCGCGACCGCCCCGCGGTCCTCCGCCGATGTGCGCGCCTATGCGCTGAATGCGGCGTCGGTCGCGCTGCTCAGCCGCCTGCGCGTCTGGGAAGGCCTGGCCGAGGACGCCCGCACCCCCGTCCACGACATGCGCATCCACGGCGACCGCGCGGGCGCCGAGCTGCACTTCAGCGCCTGGCAGCAGGGCGCCGGCGAGCTCGCCCACATCGTCGACGCGGCCGCGCTGGAGGACCAGCTCGATGCCGCGCTGCGCTTCGCCCCGCATGTGCAGCGCGTCACCGAGGCGGTGCCCGCCGCGCTGCAGGCGCTGTGCGAAGGCCGCGACACCGGTGCCGCCGAGGAATTCGGCGTCCATTACGAGCGCCACGACTACGGCCACCTGGGCGTCGCCGCCCGGCTGGTCGCCAGCAAGCCGCACCAGGGCCAGGCCTGGCAGTGGTTCCGCTCGCCGGACGTGCTGGCGCTGCTGCCCTTCGACCGGCCCGAACCGGGCCACGGCTATGGCCTGGTCTGGTCGCTGCCGCAGGAGGAGGCCCGCCGCCTGCTCGCCGCGGGCCCGGCCGAATTCGAATCCGCCCTGCTGGAAGCCACCGGCGGCGCCGCGGGCACGCTGCGCCTGGCCGGTGACCGCCAGGCCTGGCCGCTGCAGCTGTGCCGGGCCGACCGGCTGTGCGGACCGGGCTGGGTGCTGCTTGGCGATGCCGCCCACCTCGTCCATCCGCTGGCCGGCCAGGGCCTGAACCTGGGCCTGGCCGATGTCGAGGCGCTGGTCGACGTGATCGCCCGGCGTGAATCCTGGCGCAGCCTCGGCGACGAGAAGCTGCTGCGCCGCTACGCCCGGGCCCGCGTCGCGCCGACCTGGGCGATGGGCGAGCTCACCGACGGCCTGCTGCGCGGCTTCGCCAGCCAGGCGCCGGTGATCGCCCGGCTCCGCAACGAGGGCCTGCGCCTGGTCGACCGCGCCGGCCCGCTCAAGAAGTGGCTCACCGCCCGCGCGCTCGGCCATTGACACGCCCGCGCCGCCTCCCGACCGTCTTCGAAAGTCCCCCATGAAGTTCACGACCTTCCCGATCTCCCGCCAGTCGCTGGCACTGGCCGCCGCGCTCGCGGTGCTCGGCCTGACCGGCTGCTCGGCCCAGGCCAACGAGGACACCATCCGCAAGAACCTCGCCGCGGCGATGCCCAAGGAGATCAAGATCGACGAGGTCCGCCCCAGCCCGATCGCCGGGCTGTGGGAGGTGCGCATCGGCAACGAGATCCGCTACAGCGACGCGAGCGGCCAGTACCTGATCGAGGGCGACATCCTCGACCTCAAGAACCGCCGCAACGTGACGCAGGAGCGCCTGGAGAAGCTCTCGTCGGTCGACTTCGCCACGCTGCCGCTCAAGGACGCGATCGTCTGGAAGAAGGGCGACGGCAAGCGCCGCATCGCCGTCTTCGCCGATCCGAACTGCGGCTACTGCAAGCGCTTCGAGAAGTCGCTGCAGGAGGTGGACAACATCACCGTCTACACCTTCGTGATCCCGATCCTGGGCGGCGACTCGCCCGAGAAGTCGCGGGCCGCCTGGTGCGCCAAGGACAACACGCTGGCCTGGCGCAACTGGATGATCGACGGCTACGCGCTGCCCAAGGCCGAGGCCGCGTGCGACGTCGCCGCGATCGACCGCAACCTGGCGCTGAGCCAGAAGATCCGCGTGACCGGCACGCCGGCGATCCTCTTCGAGGACGGCACCCGCGCGCCGGGCGCGCTCAGCCCGCAGCAGCTCGAGAAGCGCCTGCAGGCCGTCCAGGCCCCGGACAAGGCCGACAAGACCCCGAAGAAATCCTGATCCGATGAACGACCGCACCGCCCACACCGCCCCGGCCCACGCCGCCTCGGCCGCCGTCAACCCGATCGCCTTGCGGCTCGGCTACGCCGGGCTCATCCCCTTCGTCCTGGGCGCGGCGCTGGTCTGGCTGGTGCGCGCGGACGCCCATCCCTACGTCACCGACGGCCTGTCGCGTTACGCGGCCATCGTGATCAGCTTCCTCGGCGCCATCCACTGGGGCCTGGGCTTCCGCCAGACCATCCCGTCGCCGGCGCCCTTCATCTGGGGCGTGGTGCCGGCGCTGCTGGCCTGGATCGCCTCGACGATGCCGCCCTACGCCGGGCTGGTGATCGAGGGCTTCCTGCTGATCGGCTGTTATGTCGCCGACCGCAAGCTCTATCCCTCGCTGGGCGCGTCGGCCTGGCTGACGCTGCGTTTCCGCCTGAGCGCGATCGCCGCGCTGAGTTGCTTCATCGCCGCGCAGGGCACCTGAAAACCCTGATCGGCGCCTGAACGAGAACCGCCCAGCCGCATGCCGCGGCGGGCCCAGGCTTGGTAGGCTGTTCCCATGACCGCAAGCCCCACGATCCACTACCGCATCGCCGTCGCCGACCCGCATGCGCACCGTTTCGAGGTCACCCTCACCGTGCCGGCGCCCGAGCCGCGCCAGGCGCTCAGCCTGCCGGTCTGGATTCCGGGCAGCTACCTGGTGCGGGAGTTCTCCCGCCACCTCGGCGCCGTCAGCGCGCGCCAGGGCAACCGCGAGGTCCTCGTCACGCAGACCGCGAAGAACCGCTGGGAATTCGACTGCGCCGGCCGTGGCGCGCTGGTCGTCAGCTACCCGGTGTACGCCTTCGACACCTCGGTGCGCGCCGCCTTCCTGGACGCGCATCGCGGCTTCTTCAACGCGACCAGCCTGTGCCTGCGCGCGCACGGCAAGGACCAACTGCCGCACCGCGTCGAGCTGAGCGGCCTGCCGGCGGGCTGGGAGGTCGCGACGGCGATGGCCCCCATCGAGGGCGCGCCGCTGCAGTTCGAGGCCGCCGACTACGACGAACTGGCCGACCACCCCTTCGAGCTGGGGCCGTTCTGGCGCGGCGAGTTCATCGCCGGCGGCGTGCCGCATGAGTTCGTCGTCGCCGGCGCGCTGCCCGTTTTCGACGGCGAGCGGCTGCTGCGCGATGCGCAGAAGCTCTGCGAGGCCCAGATCGCCTTCTGGCACTGCGGCAAGGGCAAGCCGCCGATGTCGCGCTACGTCTTCCTGCTCAACTGCACCGACGACGGCTACGGCGGCCTGGAGCACCGCGCCAGCACCGCGCTGATCGCCTCGCGACGCGACCTGCCGCGGCTGGGGCAGGCCGAGGTGTCCGACGGCTACGTCAAGCTGCTGGGCCTGATCAGCCACGAGTACTTCCATACCTGGAACGTCAAGCGGCTGCGCCCCGACGTGTTCGAGCGCTACGACTACGAGCAGGAGAACTACACCGAGCTGCTGTGGTTCTTCGAGGGCTTCACCTCCTACTACGACGACCTCTTCCTGGTGCGCACCGGCCTGATCGACGAGGCCCGCTACCTGAAGCTGATCGCGCAGACCTTCACCCAGGTGCTGGGCGCGCCGGGACGCAAGCACCACAGCGTGGCGCGCTCCAGCTTCGAGGCCTGGACCAAGTACTACCGCCAGGACGAGAACACGCCCAACGCGGTGGTCAGCTACTACGCCAAGGGCGCGATGGTGGCGCTGGCGCTGGACCTGTCGCTGCGCGGCGCGGAGAAGAGCGACAAGCCGGCGTCGCTGGACGACCTGATGCGCGGCCTGTGGAAGGACACCGGCGGCGGTCCGGTCGACGAGGCGCGCATCCTGGGCAAGCTCGCCGACCTGGGCGGCGAGGCGATCGCGCAGACGCTGTCGACCTGGGTGCATGGCACCGACGACCTGCCGCTGCCGCAGCTGCTCGAGCGCATGGGCGTGCGCTGGTGCCTGGACAAGCCGACGCTGGCGCAGCGGCTGGGGCTGCGGGTGACGGAGAGCGACGGCGTCGTGACGGTCAAGCAGGTGCTGCTGGACAGCGCCGCGCTGGCCGCCGGGCTGAGCGCCGGGGATGAGATCGTCGCCTGCAACGACTGGCGCGTGCGCAAGCTCGATGACCTGCCGCTGACGCTCAACCACGTCGATCCGCAGCGCCTGGAACTGCTGGTGGCGCGCGACCAGCGCATGCTGTCGCTCGCCCTGACGCTGCCCACGCAGGACAGCGCCGCGCGGCCGGTCTGCCTGGGCCTGCTGGAGAAGGCGCCGGCACGGGCGCAAAGCCTGCGGCGCGCATGGCTGGGCGGCTGAACGCCGCTTCCGGCGACGTCGGCAGAGGGCCGCGCCTGCGCCGCGGCACCGCCGCGCTGGGCGGGCTGACGGCGGCCGTGCTGGCTGCCCACCTCTGGCTGCTGAGCGGCGCCCGCGAGCTCCACGAGCGCTGGATGCCGAACACGCCGGAGCCGGACCGGATCGAAGCGGTCTTCGTCCAGGAGCTGAAACCGGCCGCGCCGCCGCCGCCGGCCACGCCCGAGAAGGCCGGCCCGCCGGGCACGCCGCGACGGATCGTCCCCTCCATCCCCTCGCTGGGCGAGGGCCCGGCGCCGCTGCCGCCCGATCCCGTCGCCAGCGAGCCGCCGCCGGAGCTGCAGGCCCTGGCGATGCCGCCGCCGGCCCTGGCGGTGTCCGATGCCGTCGGCGAATGGACGCCCGGCATCGAGTGGCCGCTGTCGACCGAGCTCGACTACCGGCTGACCGGCGACTACCGCGGCGCGGTCCACGGCGACGCGCGCGTGCAGTGGCTGCGGGACGGCTCGCATTACCAGGTCCACCTCGAGGCCTGGATCGGCCCGAGGATCGCGCCGCTGATGTCGCGCCGGCTGAGCAGCGACGGCGAGATCACGCCGCTGGGCCTGCTGCCGCGGCGCTTCGACGAGGTCACCGGCGGACTGGCCGGCGGCAACCGGCAACTGACGCTGCGCTTCGAGGACGGCGGCGTGCGCATGGCCGACGGCCGCCGTGAACCGATGCCCGACGGCACGCAGGACGCGGCCAGCCAGTTCGTGCAGTTCACCTGGCTGTTCCTCACCGGCCGGCAGGCGGCGCAGGGCGACCTGTTGATCCAGCAGTCGCTGGCGCTGCCGCGCAATCTCCACCTGTGGCGTTACCGGGTGACCGGCCTGGAGGAGGTCGCGACGCCGCTGGGGCCGATCCCGGCCTGGCATGTGGACTCGGACATGGACGACACCCGCGGGGACATGCAGGCCGAGTTCTGGCTGGCGCCGTCGCTGCAGTACCTGCCAGTGCGGGTGCGACTCTGGCAGAACCGCGCGAAGGACCCGCGCACGCACATCGACCTGGTGCTGAAGGCGCCGCCGAAGCAGGCCTTGGCTCCCGCGACGGCCGCGCCCGCCGCCAGCGCCGCGGTGGAGGCGGCGTCCACGGCGGGTCGGTGAAGGCGCGCTCCCGGACCAGCGCCCTATAGTTGCCGCCATTCCAAGTTGAAGGAGACCTCCATGATTCAAGCCCTGACCGGCGTCGCGTTCGAGAACATTCTGGTCGAGGTGGCCGGCACCGGCGACCGCAAGACCGGCGTGATCCGGCTGCATCGCCCCAAGCAGCTGAACGCGCTGAGCGATCCGCTGATGGACGAGCTGGGCCGCGCGCTGCTGGCCTTCGACGCGGACGACGGCATCGGCTGCATCGTGCTGACCGGCAGCGAGCGTGCGTTTGCCGCCGGCGCTGACATCCCGACGATGGCGCCGCACACCTTCATGTCGGCGTTCAAGAGCGGGCTGATCTCGAAGAACTGGGAGACCATCCTGCAGGTGCGCAAGCCGGTGATCGGCGCGGTGGCGGGCTTCGCGCTGGGCGGCGGCTGCGAGCTGGCGATGATGTGCGACTTCATCATCGCGGCGGATACGGCGCGCTTCGGGCAGCCGGAGATCAAGCTGGGGATCATCCCGGGCGCCGGCGGCACGCAGCGCCTGCCGCGCGCCGTCAGCAAGAGCAAGGCCATGGACATGCTGCTGACCGCGCGGATGATGGACGCGGCCGAGGCGGAGCGCGCCGGGCTGGTGTCGCGCGTCGTGCCTGCCGAGCAGCTGATGGCCGAGGCGCTGACGGCGGCGGAGACGATCAACGGCTTCAGCGGGCCGTCGACGATGCTGATCAAGGAGCTGGTGAACCTGGCCTACCAGGGGGGGCTGAAGGAAGGCGTCGCGATCGAGCGCCGCCACTTCCATGCGCTGTTCGGCAGCGACGACCAGCGCGAGGGCATGGAAGCCTTCCTGGCCAAGCGAGCGCCGGTCTTCAAGCACAGCTGAAGCGGCCGTGGAGGGTCCGCCTCATTGCGGACCCCGATTGAAACAATCCTTGATCCCGATCGGTGTACGGTTCGCACACCAGCGCAGGATTGTTGACGATCCTTGAATGGATCTTTCCAGAATACCTAGTGTTTCCCCTGAGGTCTGGCGCCTAGAGTTCAGCCCATGGACGACGCGGAGTGCGGAGTCCGGTGCCACGAACCGAGAGGAACCGCCATGAACACGCTGACCAAGACCGCCCTGATCGCCGCCGCTTTCCTGAGCGCCAGCGCCACCTTCGCCGCCGAACCGGTGGAAAAGACCCGCGCCGAAGTGATCGCCGAGCTGCAAGCCGCCCGTGATTCCGGCGAAGTCGCCGCGCTGAGCGCCGAGCAGGCTGGCGTCGGTGCCCTGAACAACGGCATCAACGCCCCGACGGCCACCCAACTGGCCGCCAAGGCCTCCGCCCAGAAGACCGCCGCGAAGAAGGGCGCGTCGAACGAAGGCAACGCCGCCAAGTAAGGCGTGCCGCTTCCCCCTCGACACTGCCGGGCGCACCGGCCGGCCAGGGGGAGGCCAAAAGGAAAAGGGACACCTCACGGTGTCCCTTTCTGCTTTGGGGCCTTCTTTTCTTATTCCCTCTCCCGCTTGCGGG
>NZ_VOSR01000418.1:0-8653 GCF_007997345.1 Mitsuaria sp. TWR114 | reverse complement strand
GCGACGGCGCAGGCCAGCATCAGGACTGCCGGCCCACGCATCACCGCGCTCCTTCGTTGGCCAGTTCCTCGGGGCTGAAGAAGCTGCGCGGCAGCGGCGCGACGACCTTGTACTGGCTGGGCAGCTCGTTGCTGGCCATGTTCAGGTAGTAGGCGCCGGTCTGCAGGTCGTAGCCGCCCCAGTACATGTTGCCCACGAGCGCCGGGATGTCCGGCGCCAACAGCGTCAGCGTGTAGTTGGTGCGCCAGAGGTCGCCCTTGGCGTCCCAGCCGTCGAACAGGATGATCTGCCAGCTGTCCTCGTCGATGTAGTACTTGCGCTTGGGCACCACGTGGCGCTTGCCCTCGGCGAGCGTCGCCTCGACCTCCCACACACGGTGCAGTTCCCAGCGCACCAGGCTCGGGTTGAGCGTGCCCGGCGTCACCAGGTCCGCCACCTTGGCGGAGGCCGCGCGGTTGTTGTTGTAGGGGATGTAGAGCTCGCGCTTGCCCACCAGCTTGAGCGTGTGCTTGTCGATCGGGCCGAAGAGGTTGAAGGCTTCATCGAACAAACCGATGCCCGAGGTCACCGAGTCCGGCGTGTCGTAGGCCACCGACGGTGCCTTGCGCACGCGGCGCTGCCCCACCAGGTACTGCCACAGACCGCGCGGGTTGCTGGCGTTCAGGTTGTCGTGCGCGAGGATGGCCTCGCCGGTCTTGGAGCCCGGCTCGCTGACCGCGAACTTGCCGAGCTGGTAGTAGCCGTCGAATTTCTCGTGGCTGCCCTCGGGGTCGTAGAACTGCTTGCGGAAACTCTGCGTGCCGCCGGAGGCCATCGCGCGCTTGCCGTCGGCCGTCACGACCCACACGCGCACCGGCGCCTGGATGTAGGTGCCGGTCCAGGCCAGGCGATGGTTCTGGAACACCTCGTAGCCATCCTTGGGAATGGGGAACGGCGTGCCGCCATAGGCGCCCTCGGTGCCGTGGCCGTTGTCGACCAGCTTGGCGCGCGTGGCGTTCTTGAAGGTGTTGTCGTAGACCCATTGCGGCGCGGCGGCGGTGCGGTGGGTCGGGTAGACCTCGATGCGGAAGTCGGGGTACTTCTTCATCAGCGCCTTCACGCCGTCGCTGAGTTTGGCCTCGTACTGGGCCATGTTCTTCGCGCTGATCGCATAAAGCGGCTTCTCGCCCGGGAAGGGATCGGGCCGGGCGTCGCCGGCCTTGAAGCCCGCGGGCGCCTTGGTCATGCCGCCGTCCCAGGCAGGGATGCTGCCGTCCTTGTTGGCGCCGCGCTCGGCGCCCAGCGGGGTCAGCGTGGTCTTGAGCCGGGCGGCCTCCTCGGCCGTGACGGCGGCGAGCGCGGGAGCGGACAACAGCATGGCGACCGCGGCAGCGGAAGCAGCGGTGGCGGCGAAGACGCGCGCCGGGAGAGGGATGCGATTCATGGGAGGTCTTTCGTGTGGCGTCAGAAGGTGCGCGAGACGGCGAGGCTGACGTAGGCGCGGTCGCGCAGCGTCTGGCCGAAGGTGAGCTGGCGCGGCGAGCCGCTGCCGGCGACGAGGGTCTCGGTGAAGGTCCTGGCGGTGCCGAAGAAATCGCTGTAGGTCAGCGCGACGTTCCAGGCGTTCTGGTACTTGCCCTTCAAGCCGATGCTGTAGTCCCCCGCGCTGGAAGCGCCGCCGGCGAAGTTGGCGATGGCCGAGGACCGGCCGCCGAAGTTCCAGCCCAGGCCGAGGGGCACCGAAAGGTCCAGCCCCGGCAGCACCTGGAAGTACTGCGGCTCGAAGAGCACGCGCAAGGCGAAGGCGCCCTTGGTGGTGTTCGGGTCCAGCCCGCCGATGCCCTGGCTCGCGCCGTTGCTGGCGGCGAAGATGTCCTTGGTCACGCTGAGCCGGCGGTTGTAGGCCAGCTCGGCCAGCAGCGCCCCGCCCTGCCACAGCGCGCCCGGCTGCAGCACGTAGATGCCCGAGGCCTGCAGATGGGCGGTGCGGCCCACCGCGAAGCACGGCGCGTCGCTGCCACCGCAGCTCAGCACCGGGCCCAGGCCCAGCACGGCGGGATCGCTGTTCAGCGGCGCGTTCCAGCGCAGCGAGCCCTCGACGGCCCAGTTCAACTGGCCGATCGACGAGGTGACGCTCGCGCCGAGGGTGCGGATGTCGTCGCCATAAGCGAGATGCACATTGCCGTTGACGAAGTCGAACACCGGCACGGCCGGCGTCTTGTCGTGGTACTGCGCGGCGTAGAGGCCGAACTCGTAGTCGCTGCCGGTCGGGCTGATGCGCAGCTGCACGCCGCCCTGCCCCGAGTCGCGCGGCCGCAGGTCGCGGCTCCTGTCGTAGGTCAGCAGGATGGGGCTGCCATCGGGCGCCTGGCCGAAGTTGACGGTGCCGGTGCCGACGTAGTCCTGGTTGGAGAAGTAGCTGCCGACGCCGGGGATCTTGCTCGGCCGCCACTTGAGCTGGTAGTAGGCGCCCAGCGAGAGGCCCTCGGCGATCTGCAGCGAGCCCGACACCTGCTCCACCGGCAGCAGCACTTCCTTGAACTGCCAGCCGGGCACCGACATGATCTTGGCCACGTCCACCGGCCCTTGCGCGTTGGCGATGCCGTTCTGGCCGAAGAACAGGCTCTCGCCCCATTGCAGCGTGTGGCGTCCGACGCGCACGGTGCCCTTCATGCCGGCGATCTCGCCCTTGAAGTAGACGAAGGCATCGAGGAACTCGCCGCTGCGACCATGCTGGCGGCGCGTGTCGGGGAGGAACTCGTTGGCGGCCTGGCCGGGGAAGCCATTGGACGTCGACACGGCGGTGCCCAGGTCGTTGCCGCCGGCGTAGAGCTCGGTGCCGGCGTAGCGGTTCTTGCGCAGGTAGACCGCGTCGCGCCACGCGTTGCCGCTGAGCCGCGCGCCGAAGTTCTGGCTGGTGAGGTCGAGCTCGGCCAGCAGGTCGAAGCGGTTGGAGATCTGGCCGCGCTTGAAGTTGTGGTCGCCGTCGTCCTCGTTGACGGTGCCGGGATCGACGGCCACGTCCAGCCGCGTCAGCGCGGCGGACGGATTCTTGAGCCGCACGGCGGTGCTGTACTTGGGCGTCAGGTCCAGGCGCAGCTTGTAGTCGCTGCTGGGCAGGTCGATGTCGAAGGCGTGGGCGGCCGGCAGGGCAAAAGCTGCCGCCACCGCCAGCGCGAGGCGGGTGGGTCGGGTCATGTTGTCTCCTCGAGGGTGGTGCGGGCTCGGCGGCCCGCTTGAATGAATCAGAGGTAGGTCGAGGCCAGCCCGCCGTCGACCGGCAGGTTGACGCCGCTGATCCAGCGCGACTCGTCGGCGCACAGGAAGGCGATCACGGGCGCGATCTCGTCCGCCAGCGCCGGGCGCTTGATGCGGTGGGCGTCCTTCTGCACGCGCTCCTCGCCGAGCATCTGCACGAAGTCGCCCAGGATGGGCGTCATCACCGGGCCGGGCGCGACGCAGTTCATGCGCACGCCCTGCCCGAGGAACCACTTCTGCGACTGCGTGAGAGTCCAGACGATCAGCGCCTCCTTGAAGTACTGGTAGCAGGTCTCCTGCGCCACCGGCTTCTTCGCGAGGAAGGCCAGGCCGGCCTCGAAGCTGGGCGTCTCCGCCAGCGCCTTGTGGAGGTCCAGCCGCGCGGGCCATTCGGCGCCGAGGATGGAGGCGATGTTGACGATGGCACCGCCGTGATTCCCATGGGGCAGGCGCTCGATGGCGCGCGTGCACAGGTGGCGCAGCCCGAGGTAGTTGACCCGCGCCACCAAGTCCACCGGCGCGGTGCCGGGCACGCCGGCGATGTTGCACAGCGCGTCGAAGCGCTCGGGCAGCTGCTTGAAGGCGGCGTCGATGGCGGCCTGCTCCGACAGGTCGGCCTTGATGAAGCCGTCCAGCGTCAGCGCGGGCTCGTTGCGATCCACGCCGATGACGCGCGCGCCCTTCAGGCGCAGGAAGCGCGCGGTCTCGGCGCCGATGCCGGAGCTCGCGCCGGTGATGACGATGGTCTTGCCGTGAAAGTTCATGCTTGTCTCCTTGTGTGTTGTCGTCTGTCTGCTGCCGCGGGCCCGCGCCGTCTAGCGCGGCGCGCGTCAGAACGGGAACTGCGGCGGCGCGTCCTTGACGGTCAGCCACTGCCAGGTGCTGAACTGTTCCCAGTCGCCGGGGCCGCCGTGCGAGTTGCCGTTGCCCGCGATGCCGGGGCCGCCGAAGGGATTGACCGCGTCGTCGTTGACCGTCTGGTCGTTGATGTGGACCATGCCGGCGCGCAGTTGCCGCCCCAGCGCCAACGCGCGGCCCACCGAGCGCGAGATCACGCCGGCCGCCAGCCCGCCCTGGCTGTCGTTGGCCAGCGCCACGGCCTCCTCGTCCGTCTTGAAGGTCACCAGGTTGACGACGGGGCCGAAGGTCTCGTGGTCGTAGGTCGGCATGCCGGGCCGCACGCCGGCCAGCACGGTGGGCTTGTAGAAGAGCCGATCGAAGCTGCCACCGGCCAGCAGCTGGGCGCCGGCCCGCACGCTGGCCTGCACCGCGGCATGCACGCGGTCGCGCTGGCGCTCGTCGATCAGCGGCCCCAGCGCGACCTGCCCGGTGGCACCGTCGCCCACCGGCAGCTGCCGGGCCTTGGCGACCAGGCGCTCGGTGATGGCGGGGGCGATGGCCTCGTGCACCAGCACGCGATTGCTGGCCATGCAGATCTGGCCCTGGTGCAGCCAGGCGCCCCAGGCGATATTGCTCGCGGCCAGGTCGAGGTCGGCGTCGTCGAGCACGACCAGCGCATTGCTCCCGCCCAGCTCCAGCGAGACCTTCTTCAGGTGGCGGCCCGCCAGTTCGCCGATGCGGCGCCCCACGCCGACCGAGCCGGTGAAGGAGATCATCGCGATGGCCGGATCCTCCACCAGCGCCTCGCCCACGGCCGCGCCGCCCGGCAGCACGTGCAACAGGCCGGCGGGCAGGCCGGCGGCCTCGAAGACGCGGGCGATCAGGAAGCCGCCGCTGACCGGCGTGCGCGGATCGGGCTTGATGACGACGGCGTTGCCCGCGGCCAGTGCCGGGGCCACCACGCGCAGCGTCAGCACCAGCGGGAAGTTGAAGGGCGAGATCACGCCCACCACGCCCAGCGGCACGCGCCGCGCGAGGGACAGCCGGCCCGGCGTGCTGGGCAGCACCTGCCCCTGCGACTGCAGCGGCATGGAGGCCGCGATCTGGCAGAACGCGATGGCCTCGCGCAGCTCGTGCTGGCCCTTGGGCAGGATGGCGCCGCTCTCGCGGGTGACGAAGAGCGCCAGCTCGTCGAAGTGATCCTGGAACAGCTGCGCCGCGCGCAGGAACACCGCGGCGCGCTCGCGCGGCGGTGTGGCCGCCCAGCCCGCCTGCGCCTGCGCGGCGATGCGCGCGGCCGGCGCCACGTCGGCCGCCACGGCAACGCCGGTGCGCGTCAGCACCGCGCCGGTGGCGGGCTCGATCAGGTCGGCGGACTCGGCGGCGGCGCGCCAGCCGCCGCTGTACACGTGCTCTTGCCACAGGGCGGGGTCGAGGAAGGGTCGAGAGGTCATGTCAGGCCACGCTGAAGAGGTTGAAAGGCACGAACCCGGTGTTCGCTCGCCCTCTTCCAGTGCAACGCCCGTGCCGCGCCGTGCCAGGGCGGCGCGCCGCCGCGGTGCATCGATGCGCCGGCCTGGATCGTTTTCAGAGTGAAACCATCGCCCGCCCTGGGACTTTCCCTGCCCTCAATGTGAATGCCACTTTCACGGGTTATCCCGGGTCATCGATATTTATGAAATGAAAACAATTTGAGGACCCGACCCGCGGTCGACCTGCTCAATTGATCAAGCCATGACCAAGCCGCCTCGCATCTCCCTGGCCGAAGTGGCCCGCCAGACCGGCGCGATGCTGCGCCGCGGCGACAGCCGGCACTTCGTCGAGGCACAGCAGCCGACGATGGACGACCTGACCGAGTCACTGTTCTTCTCGCCCGGCGACGGCCGCATCTGGCTCAACGACCAGCGCATGCTGCTGCTGCACAGCTCCGCCGTCGGGCACCTGCGGCGCGAGCTGATCGACACGCTGGGCCTGGAGCGCGCGCGGGGCCTGCTCACGCGAGCCGGCTACGTCTCCGGCGCGCGCGACGCGCAGTTGGTGCGCGAGCGCTGGCCGCAGGCCGACGCGGCTAACGTCTTCATGGCCGGCACGCGGCTGCATGCGCTCGAGGGCGTGGTGAAGGTGACGCCGCTGGCCTTCGACTTCGACATCGACCGCGGCACCTACGAGGGCGAGTTCCTCTGGGAGCACTCCAGCGAGGACGACGAGCACATCAGCGCCTACGGCATCGGCACCGAGGCGGCCTGCTGGTCGCAGGTGGGCTACGCCACCGGCTACGTGACCAGCCTGTTCGGGCAACTCGTGATCTTCCGCGAGGTGGAGTGCCGCGCCATGGGCGCGAGCGTCTGCCGCGTGATCGGCCGCCATGCCGCGGCCTGGGGCGACATCAGCGAGGACCTGCGCTACCTGGAGGCCAAGGACTTCCGCCGCATCAACGCCGCCGCGGAGCCCGCCCCGACGCCGCGTGCCGCGTCGCCCGACACCCGTGGCGAGCGGCCCGCCGAGCGTGATGGAGACCCCGCCGAACGCCACGCAGAAGGCCATGCAGGCCACCAAGCCGAACGCCACGACATCGTCGGCGCCTCCTCCGCCTTCAACTCCGCCTGCCACCAGCTCGCGCGCGTGGCGCCCACCCGCGCCACCGTGCTCTTCACCGGCGAATCGGGCGTGGGCAAGGAGGCCTTCGCGCGCCGGCTGCACCGCGTCAGTCCGCGCGCGGCCGGGCCCTTCATGGCGGTGAACTGCGCGGCCATTCCGGAGACGCTGATCGAGAGCGAGCTCTTCGGCGTCGAGCGCGGCGCGTTCACCGGGGCCAGCCAGTCGCGCCCTGGGCGCTTCGAGCGGGCGCACGGCGGCACGCTGTTCCTGGACGAGATCGGCACGCTGAGCCTGGTCAGCCAGGGCAAGCTGCTGCGCGCGCTGCAGGAGGGCGAGATCGAGCGCGTGGGCGGCACGCGGGTGCTGGAGGTCGATGTCCGCGTGGTCGCCGCGACCAACGTCGACCTGCAGGCCGAGGTCAGCGCCGGGCGCTTCCGCGAGGACCTCTACTACCGCCTCAACGTCTACCCCATCCATTTGCCTCCGCTGCGCGAGCGGCGCGACGACGTCCCGCTGCTGATGGCGCATTTCCTGCGGCGCGAAGCTCAGCGGCACGGCCGCCATCCGACCGGCTTCACGCCCCGCGCCGTGCGGGCCATGCTGCACTACGCCTTCCCCGGCAACATCCGCGAGCTGCAGAACCTGGTCGAGCGCGGCGTCATCTCGGCCGAGGACGGCCAGGCCATCGACGTGGCCCATATGTTCCGGCGCGAGCAGCTCAGCGACGAGGCGCTGCTGGCCATCGGCGCGCACGGCACGCTGCGCAAGGGCGGCGCGCCGGCGCCGCGCTTGCTGGACCTGCTCGGTGAGGCGCTGCACCTCGGCAGCGCCGGCCACGTCGCGCTGGACGCCATCGAGCGCCAGCTGCTGCGCGAGGCCACCGAGGCCGAGCACGGCAACCTCGCCGCCGCCGCCCGCCGCCTGGGTCTCACGCGGGCGCAGCTGGCCTATCGCCTGCAGCGCGCGGCGCAGCCGCCAGCGCCGGCCGGCTGAACTGCGGCCATTTTGGCTGTGGCAATCAATTCATTTCAGTAATCAATCCATCGCTTGATAGCCGCCGGCGACATCGCCGCGGCCGCGCAAGCCTGCGCCGCACTGCCGATCAGGTGCCAGTGAAGCCGCTGATTGCGGTTCCGATGTCCGTGCAAACCCTGAATGTCTCACTCTTCTTTTAGTTAATACTGTTAATCATCAGCAGCCAAGCAGCTGGCCTCGCCAGACGCCCCCATGCCCGACTTCTCCGCCCGATTCGACGATCACTGGCTCCTCGACGGCGCGCGCACGCCGCTGGTGGACTACTGCGGCGCGCTGGCCGAGGTCTCGCCCATCGACCTGGGCATCAAGGCGGCCCGCGCCGCGCTGACGCGCGCCCAGGTGCCCGGCGCCGCCATCGACTCGGTCGTCACCGCCTCGATGGCGCAAGCCTCCTTCGACGCCTACATGCTGCCGCGCCACGTCGGCCTGTACGCCGGCGTACCCATCGCGGTGCCGGCCATCCTGGTGCAGCGCATCTGTGGCAGCGGCTTCGAGATCATTCGCCAGGCCGCCGACCAGATCACGCTGGGCTACGCCAGCCTGGCGCTGGTGGTGGGCGCGGAGTCGATGTCGCGCAATCCGATCTGCGCCTACACGCACCGCGGCGGCTTCCGGCTCGGCGCGCCGGTCGAGTTCAAGGACTTCCTGTGGGAAGCGCTCGACGACCCGGCCGCCAAGGTCTCGATGATCCAGACGGCCGAGAACCTTGCGCGGAAATATGGCATCTCGCGCGCCGAGGTCGATGCCTATGCCGCGTCCTCGTTCGAGCGCGCGCTGCGGGCGCAGGCCGAGGGCTTCCATGCCGGCGAGATCGTGCCGGTGACGAGCGAGCGCTTCGAGCTCGACGGCTATGAGCCGCGCGGCATCAAGCTGCCGCGCAAGGTCGCCGTCGCCGATCGCGACACCCATCCGCGCCCGTCCCCGCTCGAGGCACTCGCCGCGC
>NZ_VOSR01000417.1:0-2714 GCF_007997345.1 Mitsuaria sp. TWR114 | reverse complement strand
GGCGATGCCCACCAGCGTGGCGGTCGAGCCGACCATCATCTCCTGCGCGCCGCCGATCAGCGCCTGCTGCATCTGGGTGTCCGGGCCGAGCGCGGCGCCGCCGATGGCGCGCACCTTCATCTTGCCGCCCGACAGCCGCGCCACCTCGTCGGCGAAGACCTTCACCGCGCGGCCCTGGTTGCTGTTCTCGGCCAGGCCGTAGCCGAAGCGGATCAGGCGCGGCTTGATGTCGGCGGCCTGCGCCGGTGACACGGGCAGCGCCGCGCTCAGCGCGACGGCGGCCAGCGCGACGGCGGCGGCCAGGGTGTTGCGGCGGGTCTTGAAGCTCATGGTTGTCTCCTGGGTACGAGGGTCGCTGAGGATCAGGGAAAGGTCGCAGCCGGTCAGCGCATCCACTTGACAGGCGCGATGACCAGCTCGGGGAACACGGTGAACAGGACGAGGATCAGCGCGTAGGTCAGCAGGAACGGATTCACGCCCTTGATGACCTGGTGCATCGACAGCCGGCCCACGCCGGCCACCACGTTGAGGACCGTGCCCACCGGCGGCGTGATCAGGCCGATCGCGCCGTTGAGCACGAACATCAGCCCGAAGTACACCGGGTCGATGCCCGCCTTGACCGCGATGGGCAGCATCACCGGCGCGAAGATCAGGATCGTCGGCGTCAGGTCGAGCGCCGTGCCGATCACCACGAGGATCAGCATCATCAGCGCCATCAGCAGCCGCGGCGACTCGATCAGCCCGCCCAGCCAGCCGGTGAGCACGCCCGGCAGGTCCGCCAGCGTGATCATGTAGCTCGCCACCTGCGCGCCGGCGCACAGGAACATCACGATCGCCGTCGTCTTGGACGCCCGCACCAGCACGCCGTGCAAGTCGCGCAGGCCCATCTCGCGGTGCACGACGAAGCTGATGACCAGCGCGTAGAACGCGGCCACCACCGCGGCCTCGGTCGGCGTGAACACCCCGGTCTTCATGCCGCCGATGATGATCAGCGGCATCAGCAGCGCCCAGAAGGCCTGGGCGGTGGCCTTGAGCCGCTCGCGCATCGGCAGCGCGGTGCCCGGCGGCAGGTCGATCCTGCGCAGCTGCAGCTTCCAGGCGACCAGCAGCCCCAGGCCCATCACCAGCCCGGGCACGATGCCCGAGAGGAACAGCGCCGAGATCGAGGTGTTGGTCGTCACGCCGTAGATCACGAACGGCATCGACGGCGGAATGATGGGCGCGATGATGCCGCCCGAGGCGATCAGCCCGGCGGAGGTCGCCATCGGATACCCATGGCGTCGCATCATCGGCAGCAGGATGGTGGCCAGCGCGGCGGTGTCGGCCAGCGCCGAGCCGCTCATGCTGGCCATCAGCACCGAGGCGCCGATCGCCACGAAGCCCAGCCCGCCGGGGATGTGGCCGACCCAGGCCTGCGCCATCTGGATGATGCGGCGGCTGATGCCGCCCGCGTTCATCAGCTCGCCGGCCAGGATGAAGAAGGGCACGGCCAGCAGCGGGAAGCTGTCGATGCCGGCCACCAGGTTCTGCGCCAGCAGCTGGGTGTCCCAGAACTCCAGCGCCCAGGCCATGCCGGCGCCGGTCAGCACCAGCGCGAAGGCCATCGGGATGCCGATGCCCATCAGCAGCACCATGCCGCCGACGAAGACGATGAAGGACAGTGCCTCGTTGCTCATGATCGACCTGCCCCGTCCTTACTCGACGTCCGACTCGTGCTCGAGGTCCAGCGGCTTGCCGCGGACCAGCTCCCAGGCCGCCATCGCCGCGATGGCGGCGCAGGACAGCAGCGCCGGCAGCGGCAGCAGCGCGGTGGGATAACCCAGCACCACCGAGCGGCTGTCCATGCCGACGACCACCTGCTGCCAGGCGCCCCAGCCCACCAGGCCCGCCGCGGCGATGACCGCGACGCGGATCACCCCGGTGACCGCCCGCAGCGCGCCGGGCTTGCCGCGCAGCGGCAGCAGCAGGCTGGTGAAGGCCATGTGCTCGCCCAGCGGGTAGGCGGCGGTGGCGCCGATGAAGACCATCCAGACGAAGAGCAGGCGCGACAGCTCCTCGCTGGCCGCGATGCCGCCGCCGAAGCCGTAGCGCAGCACGACGTTGACGAACACCGCCAGCGCCATCACGCCCAGGCACAGCGCCATCGCGGCCTCGCCGGCCAGGAGCAGGCGCGAGCGCGGCGCGGTGGCGTCCGCGCCGGCCGCGGAGGAAGGATCGTGGTCGGACAGGCTCATGCGTCGGTCTCCTGGGAGGGGGGCATGGCGAGCAGCGCCAGCGCGCGCCCGATCTGCTCGTCCAGCGGCAGCGCCGCAGGCACGGTCACGACGCCCGGCTCGCCGGTCGGCGGCTCGAGCGTGGCGAACTGGCTGTCCACCAGCGTCGCCGAGAAGAAATGGCGGTCGGCCCGCGCCGCCACGCGCTGGAGCGCCAGCGGCTTGTCGATGTCCATGTAGACGAAGCGCACCGCTGGGCAGGCGGCGCGCAGCCGCTCACGGTAGGCGCGCTTGAGCGCCGAGCAGCTCAGCACCACCGGCGCCTGCGTGCGCAGCATCTGCCCGAGCTGGTCCAGCCAGCCCCAGCGATCTTCGTCGGCCAGCGGCTGGCCGGCCTGCATCTTGGCGATGGAGGCCGGCGCGTGGTGCGCGTCGCCCTCGATGAAGCCCCAGCCCAGCGCGCGGGCCAGCGCTTCGCCGACGCTGGTCTTGCCGCAGCCC
>NZ_VOSR01000416.1:0-734 GCF_007997345.1 Mitsuaria sp. TWR114 | reverse complement strand
CCAGCGCCTGGAGGCGCTCGAGCACTCCTGAGGCCCGCGCGCGCATCGCCGCCCGCCGCCTCGACTTCCGAAGAACAAGACACGACACCATGGCCCTGCTGCAAATCTCCGAACCCGGCGCGTCGCCCGATCCCCATCAGCGGCGCATCGCCGTGGGCATCGACCTGGGCACGACGCACTCGCTGGTGGCGGCGATGCGCCACGGCGTGGCCGAGTGCCTGCCCGACGACCAGGGCCGCGTGATCCTGCCGTCGGCAGTGCGCGTGATGCCCGAGGGCCGCCGCCAGTTCGGCTACGACGCGCTGGCCGCGCAGGCCGAGGATCCGGAGAACACCATCGTCTCGGTCAAGCGCTTCATGGGGCGCCGGGTCGAGGACATCGCCAACCGCGACAAGCTGCCGTATCGCTTCGAGGACACGCCGGGCATGCTGAGCCTGGCTACGCGCGAGGGCCTGAAGTCGCCGGTCGAGATCAGTGCCGAGATCCTGGCCACGCTGCGCCAGCGCGCCGAAGACACCTTCAACGACGACCTGTTCGGCGCCGTCATCACGGTGCCCGCGTACTTCGACGACGCGCAGCGCCAGGCCACGAAGGACGCGGCGCAACTCGCGGGCCTGAACGTGCTGCGCCTGATCAACGAACCCACCGCCGCCGCGATCGCCTACGGGCTGGACAACGGCAGTGAAGGGCTCTACGCCGTCTACGACCTGGGCGGCGGCACCTTCGACATCTCG
>NZ_VOSR01000415.1:0-3418 GCF_007997345.1 Mitsuaria sp. TWR114 | reverse complement strand
CTGCGCCTGGACAAGTGGCTCTGGGCCGCCCGCTTCTACAAGACCCGCTCGATCGCCGTCGAGGAGATCGGCAAGGGCCGCGTGACCGTCAACGGCCAGGCGGTGAAGGCCTCGCGCGAACTGCGTCCCGGCGACATGGTGCAACTGCGCCAGGGCGTGGTGGCCCGCGAGGTCAAGGTGCTCGGTCTCAGCAGCGTCCGCGGTCCGGCGCCGGTCGCCCAGACGCTGTACGAGGAGACGCCGGACAGCATCGCCGCCCGCGAGCGCGCGGCCGAGGCGCGCCGCCTGGCCCCCGAGCCGGCCGACACCATCGTCCAGGGCCGCCCGACCAAGCACGACCGCCGCAAGCTGGCCGAGTGGGACGACCGCTGGAGCGCCAGCATCGACGAATGACCGCCGGTCCCCTCCCCCGAAGTCCCCGGTCGCAAAACCGTGAAAGGACGACAGGGGTTGGGGACGGCATGGCTTGGGGTTTCGGCGCTGGCCGCCGGGGCCCCAAGCCATGGCGGCCAACGCCCCGACCTCCGCAGTAAGAAGCGCCGCTAGCAGGCCCCCGGCTTGCCCGCGCACCGATGCCAAAATCCCCCTCTTGAAGTTCCGGCCATGGGCCCCAGATGCGGCGGGTCGCCCGACGCAGACTGGCTCCCACCGACGCCGGTCCCCTTCCGAAGAGAAGTCGGGCTCCGCTTTGGGGCCATCCAACCATGACGACTGACAACCAACAACCCGACCCGACGCTGGACGAACTGACCCAGCAAGCTGCCGCCGCGGCCGCCGCCTCGGTGCCCGAGACGCTGGAGGCCAAGCTCGCCGACACCGAACGCCGCCTGGCCGAGATGTCCGACGCCTATCTGCGCGCCAAGGCCGAAGTTGAGAACACCCGCCGCCGCGGCGAGGAAGACACGGCCAAGGCCCGCAAGTTCGCGGTCGAGGGCTTCGCCGACGCGATGCTGCCGGTGGTGGACAGCCTGACCGCCGCCATCGCCCGCCCGGACGCCAGCGTCGAGCAGGTGCTCGAGGGCGTGCACGCCACGCTGCGCCAGCTGCAGTCCGCGCTGGAGCGCAACAAGGTGCTGGAGATCAATCCGGCCGCCGGCACCAAGTTCGACCCCCACCAGCACCAGGCGATCTCGATGGTCCCGGCGGACCAGGATCCCAACACGGTCGTGACCGTGCTGCAGAAGGGCTTCCTGATCGCCGACCGCGTGCTGCGCCCGGCGCTGGTCACCGTGTCCGCCCCCAAGTAAGCACAGCGAAAAATCGATCGGGGCCCTTGAACCCGGCGAAGTTATCCACAGATCAGCAGCATCCCGGAACGTTGTTTCAGCCGCTCGCTCCACCGAGCCTCCCACGCTGACCGTTCCGCCAGTTTTTCCCTATTCAGGAGCACCACATGGCTAAGAAGAAGATCATCGGCATCGACCTGGGCACGACCAACTCGTGCGTGGCGGTGATGGAAGGCAACACCACCCGCGTCATCGAGAACGCGGAAGGCGCCCGCACCACCCCGTCGATCATTGCGTACCAGGAAGACGGCGAGGTGCTGGTCGGCGCCTCGGCCAAGCGCCAGGCGGTGACCAACCCGAAGAACACCCTGTACGCGGTCAAGCGCCTGATCGGCCGCAAGTTCTCGGAGAAGGAAGTCCAGAAGGACATCGACCTGATGCCCTACACCATCGCCGCGGCCGACAACGGCGACGCGTGGGTGGAAGTGCGCGGCAAGAAGCTGGCGCCGCCGCAGGTCTCCGCGGAAGTGCTGCGCAAGATGAAGAAGACCGCCGAGGACTACCTCGGCGAGGAAGTGACCGAGGCGGTCATCACCGTCCCGGCCTACTTCAACGACGCGCAGCGCCAGGCGACCAAGGACGCCGGCCGCATCGCCGGCCTGGACGTCAAGCGCATCATCAACGAGCCCACCGCCGCGGCCCTGGCCTTCGGCCTGGACAAGCACGGCGCGGGCGACCGCAAGATCGCGGTGTTCGACCTGGGCGGCGGCACCTTCGACATCTCGATCATCGAGATCGCCGACGTCGACGGCGAGAAGCAGTTCGAGGTGCTGTCCACCAACGGCGACACCTTCCTGGGCGGCGAGGACTTCGACCAGCGCATCATCGACTACATCATTGCCGAGTTCAAAAAGGAGCAAGGCGTCGACCTGACCAAGGACGTGCTGGCGCTGCAGCGCCTGAAGGAAGCGGCCGAGAAGGCCAAGATCGAGCTGTCCAACTCCTCGCAGACCGACGTCAACCTGCCCTACATCACGGCCGACGCCACCGGTCCGAAGCACCTGAACATCAAGCTGACCCGCGCCAAGCTGGAGTCGCTGGTGGACGAGCTGATCGAGCGCACCATCGCCCCCTGCCGCACCGCGATCAAGGACGCCGGCGTGTCGGTGAGCGAGATCGACGACGTCATCCTGGTCGGCGGCATGTCCCGCATGCCCAAGGTGCAGGAGAAGGTCAAGGAGTTCTTCGGCAAGGACCCGCGCAAGGACGTGAACCCCGATGAGGCGGTGGCCGTGGGCGCCGCGATCCAGGGCCAGGTCCTGGGCGGCGAGCGCACCGACGTGCTGCTGCTGGACGTCACCCCGCTGAGCCTGGGCATCGAGACCCTGGGCGGCGTGATGACCAAGATGATCAAGAAGAACACGACCATCCCGACCAAGTTCAGCCAGACCTTCTCGACCGCCGAGGACAGCCAGCCCGCGGTGACCATCAAGGTCTACCAGGGCGAGCGCGAGATGGCGCAGGCCAACAAGAGCCTGGGCGAGTTCAACCTGGAAGGCATCCCGCCGGCGCCGCGCGGCGTGCCGCAGATCGAGGTGAGCTTCGACATCGACGCCAACGGCATCCTGCACGTCGGCGCCAAGGACAAGGGCACCGGCAAGGAAAACAAGATCACCATCAAGGCGAACTCCGGCCTGTCCGAGGCCGAGATCGAGAAGATGGTGAAGGACGCCGAGGCCAACGCCGCCGAGGACAAGAAGAAGGTCGAGCTGGTGCAGGCCAAGAACCAGGCCGACGGCCTGGTGCATTCGGTGCAGAAGTCGCTGGCCGAGCACGGCGACAAGCTGGACGCCGGCGAGAAGGAGAAGATCGAGGCCGCGATCAAGGACCTGGAAGAAGCCATCAAGGGCGAGGACAAGGCCGACATCGACGCCAAGACCGAAGCGCTGATGACCTCCAGCCAGAAGCTGGGCGAGAAGATGTACGCCGACGCGCAGGCGGCCCAGGCGGCGGCCGGTGCCGCGGGCGCCACTGGTGCGGCGGGTGCGGCGGGTGCGGACCACGCCGAGGCGGCCGCGCAGTCCTCGTCCAAGCCGGCCGACGACAACGTCGTGGACGCCGAGTTCAAGGAAGTCAAGGACTCGAAGTAAGCCGTGCGCGCCGACCCCGGTCGGCGCCGCGATCGGCAACCG
>NZ_VOSR01000414.1:0-568 GCF_007997345.1 Mitsuaria sp. TWR114 | reverse complement strand
GGCGCGCACCGCCGCCGCGGCCGTGCTGCAGACCTCGGACTTCAAGCTGGACGGACTGGATGCCGACCTCCGGCGCGCGTTCAACGCGGTGCGCAACGCCTTCTTCGACGAGGGCCCGGGCAGCTCGCTGCAGAAGGCCGACGACTACCTGAAGGGGCTGACGACCGACATGCTGTCCAGCGTGTCGCGCGAGAACGGCGTGATGGGGGCGCTCGCGCGGGCCCTGCCCATCGGCGGCGCCACGGCGCTGAACCCGTCGGCCGTGGGCTCGGCGACCCGCACGCTGGCGCAGGCCGGCCTGATCACCGGCACCCAAGAGGCGGTCGACGCCATGAGGACCGCCATCGACACGCTGCGCGACAACGACACGGCGCTGCCGGCGGAACGCGCGCTCAAGACGCTGGCGCGGGCGCTGGACGCCGCCGTGCCGGACGGGGCGCCGGAGCGGATCGTCAACGCGGCGATCGCCGAGGTCCAGGTCCCGGAGCGCTTCGGTCTGGATGAACGCACGCTGGCGCAGCATCCGGCGCTGTCCAGGATGTGGGAACGCTATGCCGGCGGCCAGGTG
>NZ_VOSR01000413.1:4546-4949 GCF_007997345.1 Mitsuaria sp. TWR114 | reverse complement strand
TCCCTCTTGAATCCCTCTTCACATGGAGACGCCCGCATGCCCACCGCCCTGATCGCCGAAGACGAGGACCTGCTGGCCGCCCATCTGCGCCAGGAACTGAAAGCGCTGTGGCCGGCGCTGGACATCGTCGCGATGGCGACGCACGGCGAGGAGGCGGCGACGCTGGCGCTCCGGCACCAGCCCGAGGTCTGTTTCCTGGACATCCGCATGCCGGGCATGACGGGACTCGAGGCGGCGGCGCAGCTAGCCGACGAGTGGCCGGACGGGACACCGTTCCCGCTGCTGGTCTTCGTCACCGCCTATGACCAGTTCGCGCTCCAGGCCTTCGAGCGCGCCGCGGTGGACTACCTGCTCAAGCCAGTGCAGCGGGAGCGCCTGGCGCAGACGGTGACCCGGCTGCAGG
>NZ_VOSR01000413.1:0-4540 GCF_007997345.1 Mitsuaria sp. TWR114 | reverse complement strand
ACTGCGTGGCTTGCTGGGCGTGCAGGCCGCGAGCCCGAAGCCGGCGGGCGGCGGCCCCGTCGCGCCGCTGCGGCACCTGCAGGTCGGCGTCGGCGACGCCATCGTGCTGGTGCCGCTGGACGAGGTCGTCTACCTGGAGGCGGCGGACAAGTACGTCCGCGTGATGACGGCGGACCAGGAATACCTGGTGCGGATCTCGCTGCGCGAGCTGCTCCCGCAGCTCGATGCGCAGCGCTTCTGGCAGGTGCACCGCGGACACATCGTGCATGTCGACGCCATCGACCGCGTGCATCGCGATGACACCGGCAAGCTGACCCTGCGGCTGCGCCACCGGCCGGAGAAGCTGGCGGTGAGCCGGATGTACGGGCATCTGTTCAAGGCGATGTGAGGCGGCAGCCGGACCGCCGCCTCCCTCTCGTCAGATGACGGCCATGCCGGAGGCGGTCTTCACGGACAGCAAGGCATCGCCATCGAGCGCCGTGACCAGGATCGACAACCCGTAGATCCCGCGCCCGCCCTCGCTCGTGACCGTCAGCGCGATCGTGCCGTCCTTGAGCACCTCCTTGAAGAAGAAGTCGTCGCGCGTCGCTTCGGTATAGCCAGCGGTCAACGCGCTCAGGTCGAGCACGTCGCCCTCGCTGCGCTTGTAGTCGAGGACGAGGTCCACGCCGGTCTGCCCCTTGAACCATCGGAAGGTGTCGGCGCCGGCCCCGCCGGTGAAGAAGTCACTGTCCGGGGAGGCGTTCAGCACGTCGTTGCCCGCCGTACCGCGTTCCTCATGGTTCAACGCCCATTTGCCGCCTGAGGACTCGTCCAGTCGCATGACCAGCGCAGGCTGGAGGCTCGCCGGCTCCGAGCTCATCTTCACCGGCACCTCCATGGCATTGCCCGCGCTGTCGATGGCGTAGAGCCGCAGAGCGCCATGCATGTTGCTGCGAACACTTCGGCTGCCGGCAGCAAACATCATGAGCTGGCCGCTGCTCACCGCACCGGGTTGCCAATCCTGAACATTCACGAGGCTCTTGCCGTAGCTCACGAACACCAGCTCGACATCTTCCTGCGAGGTCACCGTCAAGCTGCCATCCTTGCCACGATCCGCGACCACCGTGGGCGCGGTGGTGTCGTAGTCGAACTCCAGGCGCCGGATCCCGCTCTCGTTGCCCGCGATGTCGACCTGCCGGACCAGCAATTCATGGCGCCCCGGCGACAGCTGCGCTGGCGGCTTGAAGTTGCTGCCGGCGCCGCTCCACCAATCCTGCCCCCCATTGAGGCTGTAGAGCCACTGGCTGCCGACTCCAGGCCCACGTCGATGGATCCGTTGGCATTGAGCGCCTTGCTGGCCAGGTAGAACTGCTCCACTTCCGGAAAATTGCCTGGCCGGTTTGCCCAGTAAGTCCGGGCCGCGGAATTGAAGGTCAAGGTCGGCGCTTCGGCCTTGGTGTCCAAGCTGAACTTCAGCTCGGTCGCGGCGCTGATATTGCCGGCGAGATCGACCTGCCGCACCAGCACCCGCTTGTCCCCATCGCCGGAGAACTCGCTCGCGGCGATGGACGTCCCGGTGCCGGTGGTCCAACTGAGGCCGTCGCGGCTGTACTGCCACCCGGCGTCGTCCTCCAGGCCCTGCACGTTGACCGTCGCCATCGAGGTGATCCCGTCGGTGGCGCTGACACCGGTGTCCTGCGCCAGGCTCAGCGTCGGCGCGCCCACGACCCGGTCGAGCGTGAAGTTCAGCGTCGCGCCGCTGACGTTGCCGGCAACGTCGGCCTGGCGAACCTCGACGGTGTAGGTGGTGTCGATGTGGAACTCGCTGGCGGCGATGCGGTCGCCGCTGCCGGTTCTCCAGGCGCTGCCGCCGATGCGGTATTCCCAGCGATGGCCCGGCTCGAGGCCGGTCACGACGATGCCGGCCTCGTTGGTGACACGGTCGCCGGCAGTGCCCGAGTCCTTCACCAAAGCGAGCGCGAGCGGAGGGCCCTGCCGATCCAGCGTGAAATCCAGCATCGCGGTGCTCACGTTGCCCGCGACGTCGATCTGCCGGACCTCCAGGGACTTGGTACCGTCGGCGCCGAACTCGCTGGCCGCGATGCGGTCGCCGCTGCCGGTCGTCCAGGCGCCGCCACCGATGCGGTACTCCCAGCGGTTGCCCAGCTCGACACCGGTCACGGCGATGGTGGCGTCGTTGGTGATGCGGTCAGCGGCGACGCCGGAGTCGTTCAGCAGCGCGACCGCGATCGGGTCGACCTGCCGGTCCAGCGTGAAGTCGAGCGTCGCCGTGCCCATGTTGCCCGCGCTGTTGGCCTGCCTCACCTCGACGGTGCAGGGTCCGTCCTTGGCGAACTCGGTGGCCGGGATGCGGTCGCCACTGCCGGTCTTCCAGGCGCCGTTGCCGATGCGGTACTCCCAGGTCCTGCTCGCGTCCAGGCCGCCCACGGCGATGGCGGCATCGTTGGTGATCCGATCGCCGGCCGTTCCGGAATCATTCACCAGCGCCGCCGACAAGGCGCCGGCTTGCCGGTCCAGCGTGAAATCGAACGTGGCGGAACTCTCGTTCCCGGCCGGGTCGGTCTGGCGAAGCTCGACGGCGTAGCGGCCGTCGGCGCCGAACTCGCTGGCCGCGATGCGGTCGCCGGTGCCCGCCTTCCAGGCGCCGCCGGCGATGCGGTATTCCCAGCGGTTGCCCGGCTCGACGCCGGTCACGGCGATGGTGGCGTCGTTGGTGATGCGGTCGCCGACGATGCCGGAGTCGTTCACCAGCGCGGCCTCGATCGGGCCGACGTGCCAGTCCAGCGTGAAGTCCAGCGTCGCGGTGCTCGCGTTGCCCGCGATGTCGATCTGGCGCACCTCGATCTTGTGGGCGCCGTCGGCGCCGAACTCGCTCGCCGCGATACGGCTGTCGACGCCGGCCCGCCACGCGCCGCCATCGATGCGGTACTCCCAGCGGCAGTCCGGCTCGAGACCACCGACGATCACCGTGCCGTCGCGCGTGAGCCGGTCGTCCGCCACGCCGGTGTCATTGGCCAGCGCGACGCTCGGCGGCGGCGCGACGCGGTCCAGCTGGAACTCGTACACCGTCGTCGCCTGGTTGCCCACCGCGTCCAGGTGCCGGACCTCCACGCGCTGCCAGCCGTCCGTTGCGCGCTCGAATTCCCGCCCATCGATGAGAACGCCGGATCCGGTCTTCCATTCCCCGCCGTTGATGCGGTAGTCCCAGCTGCCGCCCCATTCGATGTCGAGCACCCGCAGCGTGCCGTCGCGGGTGATCCGGTCATCGGCCGTTCCGGTGTCGTTCACCAGGGACACGGTCGGCGCGGCGGCCTGGCGGCGCAGGTCGAAGGCGAGGGTCGAACCGGCTTCATTGCCCGCCGCATCGATCTGCCGCACGCGGATCAGTTGGTAGCCGTCCGCCACGCCGTCGAAGGCGGCCTTGTCGATGCGATCCCCGTGACCGCGCCGCCATTCGCCGCCGTTGATCTGGTAATCCCAGATCGCGAGGCTCTCCAGGCCGCTGACCAGCACGGTGGGGTCGTTGGTCCGCTTGTCCCCGGACACGCCGGAGTCGACCGCCAACTGGACGCCCGGCGACACGGTGTGGGTGTCCAGGACGAAGTCGAGCGCGGCCGTGCCGCGATTGCCGGCGCCGTCGACATGCCGCACCTCGACCCGGCGCCCGCCCGCCGTCGTGCCGAACTCCGACGCCGCGATCGTGTCGCCGGTCCCGGTCACCCACGGACCGTCATCGATCCGGTACTCCCAGCGCAAGCCGGACTCCAGGCCGTTCACCTTCACCGTCGCGTCGCGCGTGATGCCGTCGGACGCCGACAGCCCGGTGTCCATCGCGAGCGCGAGCGTCAGCTCCGCCGCGCGGGTGTCGAGCAGGAGGCTCAGGGTGGTGACCGGACCCTCGTTGCCCGCGGGATCCACCTGCCGGACGCGGATGTCCTTGGCGCCGTCGGCACCGAGTTGCGCGGTGGACAGCGTCGCGTCCGTCCCGTTCCACCAGGTCGCGCCGCCGTCCACGCTGTACTGCCAGCGCGCGTCCGGCTCCAGGCCGTCGATGCGGATGCGGCCGTCGTTCGTCCAGCCATCGGTGGCGGAGCTGCCGGTATCCGAGATCAGCGTCAGGCCAGCCCCTGGCGGCGCGATGGTGTCCATGTCGAATCTCAGGCTGGCCACCGGGCTGCGGTGGCCGTCCGCGCTGATCTGCACCACTTGCAGCGACTTGCTGCCGTCCGTGCCCAAGGCCGATGGGGCGATCACCAAGCCGCTGCCGGCATGCCAGGTCTTGCCCTCGTCGAGCGAATACTCCCAGCGCCCGTCCGCCTCGAGCGCGCCGATGCGGATCTCCCCGGCGCTGCCGAGCAGGCCCTCCCGCTGGGCGCCCGGCGAGTGCAAGGCCGGCTGCGGCGCCGGCGGCACGCGCACGGCGGGACCGGGGTTCGGATGGGGATCCGGTTTCGGGCCGGGGGCCGGGTTGGGGTTGGGGTCCGGCTTGGGACCCGGATCGGGGTTGGGGTTCGGATCGGTATCCGGCTTCGGACCG
>NZ_VOSR01000412.1:0-9603 GCF_007997345.1 Mitsuaria sp. TWR114 | reverse complement strand
GCGCTGGGACGGCGTGCGCAGCCTCGCCGACGCGATGGCGATGCTGAAGGCGCAGGTCGACATCACGCCCGCGCCGCAATGGGTGCGGGTGGTGGGTGGCTTCACCGAGCACCAATTCCATGAGAAGCGGCTGCCGACCATCGACGAGCTCAATGCCGTCGCGCCGGACACGCCGGTCTTCATCCTGCACCTCTACGACCGCGCGCTGCTGAACGGCGCGGCGTTGCGCGCCGTCGGCTACACCCGCGAGACACCCGAGCCGCCCGGTGGCCAGATCCTGCGCGACAGCGCGGGCAATCCCACCGGCCTGCTGCTGGCCAAGCCCAACGCGTCCATCCTGTACGCGACGCTGGCCAAGGGGCCGAAGCTCCCGCCGGAGTACCAGCTCAACAGCACGCGCCACTTCATGCGCGAGCTCAACCGGCTGGGCGTCACCGGCGCGATCGACGCGGGCGGTGGCTTCCAGAACTATCCCGAGGACTACCAGGTCATTCAGCAACTGTCCGACGCCGGCCAGCTGACGATCCGCCTGGCCTACAACCTGTTCACCCAGAAGGCGGGACAGGAGAAGGAAGACTTCCTCAACTGGGCGAAGTCGGTCCCCTACAAGCAGGGCAACGACTACTTCCGCCACAACGGCGCCGGCGAGATGCTGGTGTTCTCCGCCGCCGACTTCGAGGACTTCCGCCAGCCGCGGCCCGACATGGCGCCGCAGATGGAAGGCGAGCTCGAGGAGGTGGTGCGCATCCTGGTGCAGAACCGCTGGCCGTGGCGCATGCATGCGACCTACGACGAGACGATCTCGCGTGCGCTGGACGTGTTCGAGAAGGTCCATCGCGACACGCCGATCGACGGGCTGAACTGGTTCTTCGATCACGCGGAGACGATCTCGACGCGCTCGATGGACCGGATCGCCGCGCTGGGCGGTGGCGTGGCGGTGCAGCACCGCATGGCCTATCAGGGCGAGTACTTCGTCGAGCGCTACGGCGCACGAGCCGCCGAGGCGACGCCGCCGGTGGCCGAGATGCTGCGCCGGGGCATGAAGGTCTCGGCCGGCACCGACGCGACGCGGGTGGCCTCGTACAACCCGTGGGTGTCGCTGTCCTGGCTGGTCACCGGCCGCACCGTCGGCGGCCTGCAGATCACGCCGCAGCGCAACTGCCTGGACCGCGAGGCGGCGCTGCGCATGTGGACGGAGAACGTCACCTGGTTCTCGAACGAGCAGGGCAACAAGGGGCAGATCGCGGCGGGCCAGCTGGCCGACCTGGTCGTGCCGGACCGCGACTTCTTCGGCTGCGCCGAATCGGACATCGCCGACACCAGCGCGCTGCTGACGATGGTCGGCGGCAAGGTGGTGTGGGGCGCCGGCGATTTCGCGTCGCTGGATGAATCGGCCCCGCCGCCGGCGATGCCGGACTGGTCGCCGGTGCGGCGCTACGGCGGCTACGGCGCCTGGGGCGCGGAAGGCAAGCCGCTGCAGGCGGCGATGCGGCGCACCGCGTGCTGCGACACCGCCTGCGGCGTCCATGGTCATGCGCATGCGAATGCCTGGGCGTCGGAGGTGCCCGCCTCCGACCTGAAGAGCTTCTGGGGCGCGCTGGGATGCGCGTGCTGGGCGGTCTGATGATGGACTTGGACACACGAGCCGCCCCGATGCGGCGCGCCGAAGCCGGGTACAACCGGCGGCACCTGGAGGCCCCACGATGAGCGAGTACCGATCCACCCGTCTGTTCTCCCCCGCCGCACCGCGCTGGGTGGAGGCGGTGCTGCAGTGGCCCACCTTCGGGGTGATGCTGCGCCTGTGCCTGGCGTCGGCCTACCTGATCGGTGGGATCGACAAGGCGATGGACTTTCCCGGCGCGGTGGCGGAGCAGGCGCATTTCGGCCTGCAGCCCGCGGTGCTGTGGGCGGTGCTGGCGATCGTGGTGGAACTGATCGGCGCGTTGCTGCTGATCCTGAACCGCTGGGTCTGGCTGGCGGCCGGCGCGCTGGGCGTGCTGACGCTGGTGGCGATGCTGGTGGCCAACGACTTCTGGCACCTGAGCGGCCAGGCGCGCTTCATGGCCAAGAACGCCTTCTTCGAGCACCTGGGCCTGATCGCCGGGCTGGCCTGCGCGGCGCGGATCGCGGTGCTGGAAAGGAAGGTGCTGGCATGACGGGCGTGAAGCGCTTGCTGGTGGCCAGTCTGACGCTGGGGTTCATCGGCGGCTATGTGGACACGGTGGGCTTCGTGGCGCTGTTCGGGCTGTTCACGGCGCACGTGACGGGGAACTTCGTGCTGATCGGCGCGGAGCTGAGCCGCGCCAGCGGCGGCAGCGTGCTGCTGAAGCTGCTGGTGTTCCCGACCTTCGTGGTGTCGGTCGCGCTGGCACGGATGGTGGCCTTGCGCTGCGAGCGGACGAAGACGGTGGCGAGCCGGCCCTTGCTGGTGATGCAGGCGGCGCTGCTGGTGGTGGCGCTGATCTGCAGCGTGCCGGCGGGTGCGGCGCTGGCACCCGACGCGCCGTGGGCGATGGCCACGGGCCTGTTCATCACCGCGGCGATGGGCGTGCAGAACGCGGCCGGCCGCCTGGCCTGGCCGGCGCTGACGCCGACGACGGTGATGACGGGCAATGTGACGCAGGTGGTGATCGACAGCGTGGACCTGCTGCGGGGCGCGGCTGGTCCGGACGTGCGGGAGCGGCTGGGTCGCTTCATCTGGCCGGTCGCGGCCTTCGCGGTGGGCGCGCTCACGGGCGCATTCGCCTATGCGGCGTGGAAGTTCTGGGCGCTGCTGCTGCCGCTGGTGATGCTGGCCGGGCTGGTGGTGATGGATGTGAAGGCGGATAAGAAGGGCTGAGCCGGCCGGCGGCCTGTCGCCTATGCCGCGAGTGCCCGCGCATGCCGCGAGCGCCGCGGGCATGCGCCCGGGCCGCCGCTCAGTCTTCGGCGTGGCGAGCCCGCAGGAAGTCGACGAAGGCCCGCAAGGGCGCGGGCACGTGGCGCGGCCGGGGTAGTACAGGAACGGCCCGGTGAACGGGCGCCACCATGTCTGCAGCAATGGCTCCAGCGCGCCGCTGGCCAGATGGGGCTGGAGCCAGTCCTCGAACAGGTGGATGACCCCGCTGCCGGCCAGTGCCGCATCGATGGCGAGGTCCACGCCGCCGCCGGCCCGCACGACCAGCGGTCCGGCCGGATCGACCGTCACGACCTCCGACTTGCGCTGGAACTCCCAAGGCGGCATGGCACCGCTGGCGAAGCGCACCCGCAGGCAGGCGTGCTGCAGCAGGTCGCGGGGATGCAGCGGCCGGCCGCTGCGCGCGAGATAGCCCGGCGCGGCGGCCGTCGCCATGCGCTGGTGACGCGGGCCGATGGGCAGGGCGATCATGTCCTGCTCCAGGCGTTCCTCGTAGCGGATGCCGGCGTCGCAGCCCGCCGCCACGACGTCGACGAAGCCTTCGTCGACGATCACTTCCAGTCGGATGTCCGGATAGGCGGCGAGGAAAGGCGGCACCAGGGCCGGGAGCACCAGGCGCGCCGCGCTGACGGGGACGTTCAGTCGCAGCGTGCCCGCCGGACGGTCACGGAAGCCATTGATCTCGTCGAGCGCCGCTTCCACCTCGCCCAACGCGGGCCCCAGTCGATGAAGCAGTCGCGCGCCCGCTTCGGTGGGCACGACGCTGCGCGTGCTGCGGTGGAGCAGCCGAACCCCCAGGCGGGCTTCCAGCCTGCGCAGGGCCTCGCTGAGGCTGGACGCGCTGACGCCACCGCCGCGCGCCGCCTGCCGGAAGCCTCCGGCGCGCGCCACCGCCACGAAAACCGCCAGATCGGCCATGTGATCCGCCATCGCGCCCGCCACTGTTCTGTTTTCCGCACGACCCGTGCGGATTGGAGCCACTTATCGTACGCCGCGGCCCTGCCTAGAGTGAGCCACCTTCGAAAGGAAATTGCTCATGAACTCACTCGACAAGGCCGGCACCTTCCGCATCGGCAACCGCAACGTGAAGCGCCTCGGGTACGGCGCGATGCAGCTCGCCGGACCCGGCGTCTTCGGCCCTCCCAAGGACCGGGCCGCCGCCGTGGCGGTGCTGCGGGCGGCCGTGGAGCACGGTGTCGACCACATCGACACCGCTGACTTCTATGGCCCGCACATCACCAACCAGATCATTCGCGAGGCGCTGCACCCCTATCGCCAGGATCTGCTCATCGCCACCAAGGTGGGCGCCAAGCGGGGGGCCGATGGGTCGTGGCTGCCTGCCCTGTCCGCCGACGAGCTGACGAGGGCGGTGCACGACAACCTGCGCCACCTCGGTCTGGAGTCGCTGGAGCTGGTCAACCTGCGCAGCATGCTGGACGTCCGCGGGCCTGCCGAGGGCTCGCTGGAGGAGCCGCTCACCGCTTTGGCCGAACTGCAACGGCAGGGCCTGATCCAGCACATCGGGTTGAGCAACGTGACCGCGCGGCAGGTCGAGGATGCACGTCGCCTCTGCGCCATCGTCTGCGTGCAGAACCATTACAACCTCGTCCATCGGAACGACGACGCGCTGGTGCGGCAATTGGCCGGGGACGGCATTGCCTATGTCCCGTTCTTTCCGCTCGGTGGCTTCACGCCCTTGCAGTCGAGCGCCTTGTCGGAGGTCGCCAGCCAACTCGGCGCCACGCCGATGCAGGTGGCACTGGCCTGGCTGCTGCAGCGCTCGCCCAACCTGGTGCTGATTCCGGGCACCTCATCGGTCCAGCATCTGCGGGAGAACCTCGCGGCCGCTGAACTGCGGTTGCCCGAGGAAGCGGTCGCGCGTCTGGACCTGATGGGCAAGGTCACTCCGCACGCGTGACTGGACAACCGCGCCATCGGCAATGGCGTGGAGTTCAGGACCGCGCGTCGCGGCTGGTGACGCTCCGCGCCGGCAGAATGCGGGCGCACCAGCATTCATGACAGGCCCGGAGCAGAGTCGATGCGCAAGCTCAGAAGCGGAATGATGAAGATCGCCAGCGCCGCCGCCATGGCGATCGCTGCCGCCGTCCCGGTCTCGGCCAAGACCTACGTCTATGTCTCCGCGGCGCAGGACGGCGTCATCGACGCGTTCGAGATGGATGCCACCGGCGCGCTCACGCCGCTGGGCAAGACGGCGGCCGGCAAGCTCGTGATGCCGATGGCGGTGGATCCCGCCAGACGGCATCTGTACGCGGTCGTGCGCTCCGAGCCATTCCGCGTGCTGACCTACGACATCGATGCCGCGAGCGGCGCCTTGCGCCAGAAGGCCGACGCGCCACTCCCGGACAGCATGGCCTACGCGTCCACCGACCGGACCGGACGCTTCCTGTTCACGGCCTCCTATGACGGAAGCCGGATCGCGATCAGCGCGATCAAGGACGGCCTGGTCGAGCAGGGCGCCATCCAGGTCCTGCCCACCGGCGAGAAGGCACACAGCATCCGGATCGACCCCGGCAATCGCTTCCTGTACGTCACCAACCTCGGCAGCGATCAGATCCTGCAGTTCGGATTCGACGCCGCCAGCGGCAAGCTGACGCCGCTCGATCCAGCGCTCGTCAAGACGAAGCCCGGCAACGGCCCGCGGCACATCGAGTTCTCCCCCGACGGTCGATTCCTCTACGTGATCAGCGAGCTGAGCGGCAACATCATCCAGTTCGAGAGGGATCGCGATCGGGGGACGCTCACCGAGCTCTCGAGCACGCTCACGGTGCCGGCGAGCGACGAGCAGCGACGCATCTGGTCCTCCGACATCGCCATCACGCCGGACGGCCGGTTCATGTACACGTCCGAACGGACGAGCAGCACGATCTCGTTGCTGACGCTTGCCGCGGCGTCCGGCAAACCGAGCCTGGTGGACGCCTATCCGACGGAAACGCAGCCGCGTGGCATCCGCATCGATCCGACCGGGAAGTTCCTGCTCGTGGCCGGAGAGAGATCGGAGCGGCTGTCGGTGTACCGCATCGATCCGGACAAGGGCGCGCTCCGGCTGATCGGCCGGCAACCGGTGGGACGGGCCGCGAACTGGATCGAGATCGTGGACCTGCCCTGAGGGGCGGCCATTTCGGCTGAAGGTGGGCGTCCGGCTCGAAAAGGAAAAAAAGCCCGCGGCGTGAACGCCAACGGGCTTCCTTCATCTTGATCATCCGACCCCGGCATAGCCGGGATCGCTATCGATCAGAACGGAATATCGTCATCCATGTCATCGAAGCCGGTCGCCGGCTTCGGCGCGGGGGCCGGGGCGCGAGGCGCCGCGGCGCGCGGGGCCGGCGCGCGTGGTGCGTCGAAGTCGCCGCTGTCGCGACCACTGCCGCCACCGCCGCGCTCCGACGAGCGCTCACGGCTGTAGCCACCACCGCCGCCGCCGCCGCCCATGTCGTCGCCACCGCCTTCACGGCCGCCCAGCAGCTGCATCTGCTCGGCGATGATTTCCGTCGTGTAGTTGTCCTTGCCTTCCTTGTCCTGCCACTTGCGGGTCTTCAGGCGACCCTCGACATAGACCGGACGGCCCTTCTTCAGGTACTCGCCCGCGATCTCGGCCAGGCGGTCGTAGAACACCACGCGGTGCCATTCGGTCTCTTCCTGGCGCTCGCCGCCTTCACGGCTCTTCCAGTTGCGCGTCGTCGCGATGCTGACGTTGCACACCGCGCTGCCGCTGGGCGTGTAGCGGAGTTCGGGATCACGGCCCAGGTTGCCGAGGATGATGACTTTGTTGACCGAGGCCATGAGGGTTGCCTTCGCTTGCGTGTCGTTGAATGTTCGGAATGGGAAACTCGGCGCCGCCCTTCGCCCGGGACATCGGGTCGGAAACAGCGGCGCAGGGGGCGGATTATGCCGCCCGCCCATTCCGCCGACGATCCCCGGGAAACGCCGATCCGCTGCCTGCTTCGCGTCAGCCGATCACCGGATTCAGGGCCGCCGTGGCCGCCGCGCCCGCGCGGGCGGGCCGTCAGCCCATGCGGCGCCGGCTCTGCTTGTGCGCGTACATCGCCGCGTCGGCCTGCTGCATCAGCTCCTCCAGCGTCAGCGGTCGGTCGGCGGCCATCGCGGCGTCGCCGACGCTGAAATCCAGCGCGTAACCCCGCTGCGCCCTCAGGTTGAGCGCCCCGACCTGCGTGCGCACCCGCTCCAGCGCGGGCGACATCTGCTCGGTCGCCGTGCCGCTGAGCAGCACCACGAACTCGTCGCCGCCGGTGCGCGCGATCACGTCCGAGGCCCGCAGGCAGAAACGCAGGATGTCCGCAAAGGACTTCAGCGCCCAGTCGCCCTCCGCATGGCCATAGCGGTCGTTGACATGCTTGAAGTGGTCGAGGTCGAAGTACAGCATCGTCGCCGGCCACTGCTTGCGCCGGCACAGCGCCAGCACATGTCCGGCCTGCGATTCGAAGCCGCGCCGGTTCGCCAGCCCGGTCAGCTCGTCCACCATCGCCATGTACATCGCCGCGAACTGCTGCTCGACCATGAAGGCCAGGTCGCGCAGCGTCGCCTGGTCGTCGGCGTCGAAGCCGCGCGGCACCCGGTCGATCAGGCACAGCGTGCCGAGCCGGTGACCGCTGGGCGCCCGCACCGGGCAGCCGGCGTAGAAGCGGATGTGCGGCGCCCCGGTCACCAGCGGGTTGTCGACGAAGCGCGGATCGGCATGGGTGTCAGGGATCAGCAGGATGTCGTCCGACAGGATGGCGTGGCCGCAGAAGCTGACGTCGCGCGGGGTCTCCGGCACGTCCAGGCCCTGCGCCGACTTGAACCACTGCCGGTCGGCGTCGACCAGGCTGACCAGCGCGATCGGCACCTCGAACAGGCGCCGCGCCATGCGCGTCAGGCGGTCGAAGCGTTCCTCGGGATCGGTGTCCAGCACCTGCAGCACGCGCAGCGTGGCCAGCCGGGCATTCTCGTCGTCGGGCAACGGCGCAGCGATCATGAGCAGGTCTGTTCGGTGCGGAGGAGCAAGGCGCTCGGAAAGCGCCGTCCACGACGGATCGGGACCGGGTGAACGGCGGACCCGTCGATGTGCAGGACAATCGAGGGCTCCATGAGTTCGTCCAAGCATCATCCCGTCCCGCTAGCCATCCTGCAAGAGGTGTTCGGTTACAGCGCCTTTCGCGGCCAGCAGGCGGCGATCGTCGACCACGTGAGCGCCGGCGGCGACGCGCTGGTGCTGATGCCCACCGGCGGCGGCAAGTCGCTCTGTTACCAGATCCCCGCGATCGCCCGGCAGCGCGCCGGCCATGGCGTCACCGTGGTCGTCAGTCCGCTGATCGCCCTGATGCACGACCAGGTCGGCGCGCTCGAGGAAGCGGGCGTCGAGGCCGCCTTCCTCAACTCCACGCAGACCCTCGAGGAAACCCAGCGCATCGAGCGCGAGATGCTCGCCGGGCGCCTGACGCTGCTGTACGCGGCACCGGAGCGGGTCAACACGCCGCGCTTCATCGCGCAGATGCAGTCGCTGTACGAGCGCGGCCTGCTCGCGCTGTTCGCGATCGACGAGGCGCACTGCGTGAGCCAGTGGGGCCACGACTTCCGCAGCGAATACCTGTCGCTGAGCCTGCTGCACGAGCGCTTCCCCGACATCCCGCGCATCGCGCTGACCGCGACCGCCGACGACATCACCCGCGCCGACATCATCGAGCGGCTGCAGCTCGACAGCGCGCGGATCTTCGTCGCCTCGTTCGACCGGCCCAACATCCGCTACCTGATCGTCGAGAAGGACAGCCCGCGCGAGCAGCTGCTGCGCTTCATCCAGGACGAGCACGAGGACGAGGCGGGCGTCGTTTATTGCCAGAGCCGCAAGAAGGTCGACGAGACGGCGGAGTGGCTGCGCGCCAAGGGCATCAACGCGCTGCCTTACCACGCCGGCATGGAACAGGAGCAGCGCAAGCGCCACCAGGACCGCTTCCTGCGCGAGGACGGCATCGTGATGGTCGCCACCATCGCCTTCGGCATGGGCATCGACAAACCCGACGTGCGTTTCGTCGCCCACCTGGACCTGCCCAAGAACATCGAGGGCTACTACCAGGAGACCGGTCGCGCCGGCCGCGACGGCGAACCGGCCCAGGCCTGGATGGCCTACGGCCTGGCGGACGTGGTGCAGCAGCGCCGCATGATCGACGAGAGCCCGTCGTCCGACGAATTCAAGCAGGTGCAGCGCGGCAAGCTCGACGCGCTGCTCGCGCTGGCCGAGGCCATCGACTGCCGCCGCGTGCGGCTGCTGGCCTACTTCGGCGAGGACAGCCAGCCCTGCGGCAACTGCGACAACTGCCTGAATCCGCCCGCGACCTGGGACGCGACCGAGGCGGCGCGCATGGCGCTGTCGTGCATCTACCGCTTTCACCAGGTCACCGGCTTCAGCTTCGGTTCCGGCCACCTGATCGACGTGCTGCGCGGCAAGGAGACCGACAAGGTCGCCCAGTACCGGCATCACGAGTTGTCGACCTGGGGCGTCGGCGCCGCGCTCAGCGAGCAGCAGTGGCGCGCGGTGATCCGCCAGCTGATCGCGCTGGGCTATGCGGTGACCGAGGGCGAATACAACACGCTGTCGCTGGGCGGCGATGCCAAGGCCGTGCTGCGCGGCGAGGTGCGCATGCTGCTGCGCCAGCCCGCGGTGCCGACGCGCAAGAGCAAGTCGAGCCGCGGCG
>NZ_VOSR01000411.1:0-2213 GCF_007997345.1 Mitsuaria sp. TWR114 | reverse complement strand
CTGTGCGCGCTGGCGGGCTGGCTGCGTCTGCCGTTCTGGCCCTGCGTCGGCTACATGGCGATCGGCAAGTTCGCCCGCTACCTGCTGATGACCTCGGTGGGTGTCGCCATGCTGGACTGAGCGCGGCGCCGCGCCCGGCCGGACGTGACTGGAGGGACCCTGCGCCGACGCTTGCACAATGCGGGGCACCGACAGGAGACCCCGCCATGAGCACCCCCCGCACCCCGGCCTATGACGCCTTGTGCCAGCGCCACCAGCGCATCCACCGTCTGTCCCACCTGCAGTCGATCGCGTCCTGGGACCAGTCCGCCTTCATGCCGTCGCGCGGGGCGCAGGCCCGCGCCGAGGCGCTGGCCGAGATGGACGGCCTGCTGCACCAGCTGGGCACCGACCCGGCGCTGAAGCAGCTGCTCGACGAGGCGGCGCAGGAGCCGCTGGACGATGTCCAGCGCGCCTCGCTGCGCGAGATGCGCCGCGTCTGGCGCTCGGCCAATGCGGTGCCGCAGCGGCTGGTCGAGGCGCGCTCGCTGGCCAACTCGCACTGCGAGCATCAATGGCGCCAGCAACGCCCGGCCAACGACTGGGCCGGCTACGTCGAGAACCTGCGCCCGGTGGTGCGTTACGCGCGGGAAGAAGCGCAGTACCTCGCCGACGACGCGGGCCTGAGCCGCTACGACGCGCTGCTCGACCAGTTCGAGCCGGGCATGCGCTCGGCGGAGGTGGACCGCGTCTTCGGCGACCTGCGCCAGTGGCTGCCGGGGCTGATCGGGCAGGTCATGGACCGCCAGGCGCGCGACAACGTCATCCACCCGCAGGGCCCGTTCCCGGCGGCCGCGCAGCGGGCGCTCGGACTGGACGCGATGAAGCTGCTGGGCTTCGACTTCGAGGCCGGCCGGCTGGACGAGAGCGCCCATCCGTTCTGCGGCGGTGTGCCCGAGGACGTGCGCATGACCACGCGCTACCGCGACGACAGCTTCCTGCAGAGCCTGACCGGCACCATCCACGAGACCGGCCACGGCCGCTACGAGCAGAACCTGCCGCGCGCGTGGCTGGGGCTGCCGGTGGCCCGGGCGCGCTCGATGGGCCTGCACGAGAGCCAGAGCCTGTCCTTCGAGATGCAGCTGGCCGCGCATCCCGGCTTCGCCGGCCTGCTGCAGCCGCTGGTGGAGCGCCACCTGGGCCGTCAGCGCGGATTCGCCGCGGACAACCTGCACAAGCTGATGACGCGCGTGGCGCCGGGCTACATCCGCGTCGACGCCGATGAGGTCACCTACCCGGCCCATGTGATCCTGCGCTACGAGATCGAGCGCCCGCTGATCGAGGGCGAGATCGAGGTCGAGGACATCCCCGCGCTGTGGGACCGCAAGATGCAGGAGCTGCTGGGCCTGGACACGCGCGGCAACTACAGGGACGGCTGCATGCAGGACGTGCACTGGGGCTGCGGCCTCTTCGGCTACTTCCCCTGCTACACGCTGGGCGCGATGTACGCGGCGCAGTGGTTCGCGACGATGCGCCGCGAGCGGCCGACGCTCGACGAGGAGATCGCGCGCGGCGAGCTCGCGCCGGTCTTCGACTGGCTCAAGGACCGCATCTGGTCGCAGGGCAGCCGCTGGGAGACGCCGGAGCTGGTGCGACGCGCCAGCGGCGAGGCGCTGGCGCCGGCGCACTTCCGCCGCCACCTGGAGACGCGCTACCTGGGCTGAGGTGCCGGGCGCGCGCCATCGCGCCGCCCAAGAGAAAGGGCACCCCGTGGGGTGCCCTTGTCTCCGTGCGCGTCCGCGGTCTCTACCCCACGTCGCGCTCCCAACGAGTCGTCGAGGACCCGCTTGTCCTGGTGTCAGGCCTTGCCGCCCTTGCGGCGGCGGGCAACGAAGCCCATCGCGCCCAGGCCGGCCAGCATCAGCGCCAGGCTGTGCGGTTCCGGCACGGCGGAGGCGTTGCCGCCGGCGCTCAGCGTCGACACCACCACGTTGTCCAGCGAGGTGCCGTAGGAGTCGCTGCGGCCGGTCGCGCCGAAGCGCAGCGTCATCGGGCTGCCGGTGCCGGTGAAGGTGGTGCTGAAGGTCTGCCAGGTGGTGTCGGTGTTGTTGCCGACCTTGCCGCTCAGGTCGCCGATCTGCCAGGTCAGGCCGTTGCTCACCGCGCCCTGGTTGTCCGGGCGGTTGGTGTAGGCGAAGCTCAGCGTGTACGAGGCGCCGGCCACCGTGTTCAGC
>NZ_VOSR01000410.1:0-610 GCF_007997345.1 Mitsuaria sp. TWR114 | reverse complement strand
CGACCTCGACCTCGATGCCGCGCGCCGCGTACTGGGCGCCGGCCAAGGCGATCAAGGCCTTCTGCTCATTCACGCGGGTGTCGAGCCGCGGTGCCCCCGAAGCGGCCGCGGCGCGGGCCTCGGCGGGCGCCATGTCGGACAGCGTGGGCGTGGCGCGAGCCCAGAGGCCCACCGACTGCACCGCCGCGACGGCCACGCCGGCCGCGGTCCGGGTCGCGTCGCCCGCCACCTTCAGCAGCGCGGCCCCGGCCGACACTGAGGGAGCGCCGGCGAGCGGCGCCGCAGCGGCTTCCGCGCCCAGCCACCGGTCGAGCGCCGGCGTCTCCAGCAGGCTCGCCGCGGTCTTCAGCTGCGCGTCGCGTCCGGCGGGCACGGAGAAGTCGAACCGGTCTGCCTCCAGCGACGGGAACTTCGGCGCCAGCGGCATCTCGCCGGGCGGGCCGCCCGCCGACAGGTGGTTCTTCACCTGATAGCCGGGCACCGTGACCGTGGTCGTCAGGGGGTGGTGCTTCTCCGAGCCATAGGGCACCTGGCGCCACCGCAGCTGCGGCGCCACGGCGGTGGACACGCCGATGGACCCGTCGCCGCCGCGCAGGTCGCCGGTCTCGAT
>NZ_VOSR01000041.1:0-2224 GCF_007997345.1 Mitsuaria sp. TWR114 | reverse complement strand
CAAGGCGCTGCCGGCGCCGCAGGCCGATGCCGGACGACCGCATGAGCCGCCGCGCGGCGAAACGGAGACGGCGCTCGCCGCGCTGTGGGCCGAGACGCTGGCCGTGGAGCGCGTCGGGCGCGACGACAACTTCTTCGAATTGGGCGGCCACTCGCTGGCCTTGATGAAGCTGCAGATGAAGGTGCAGCGCCGCTTTGGCGTGCAACTGCCGCTGCGCGCGTACTTCGAGAGCCCGACGCTCGCCGATGCCGCCGCGCGTGTGCAGCGCGAGAGCGAGGCGCTGGCCGCCGCGCAGGGCGCGGACCTCGATCGCATGGCTGCGCTGCTGGATACCTGGGAGAACTGAATGAGCACCCTCGACAAGAACGACACGATCACGACGACCGACGCGGCCCCGGCCCAGGCTCCGAGCGCACCGCCCGCCGATCCCCGGCGCGCGCTGGCCGAGCGCTTCGCGCGTCTGCCGGCGGAGAAGCAGCGGGGCTTCCTGCAGGCGCTCAAGGCGCAGGGGATCGACTTCGCGATGCTGCCGATCGTGCCGGCGCCGCTCGAGACGCGCCCGCTGTCGTTCGCGCAATTGCGGCAGTGGTTCCTGTGGACGCTGGATCGGACGAGCACCGCGTATCACTTGTCCGGCGCGCTGACGCTCGAGGGCGAGGTGGATGCCGCCGCGATGCGCGACAGCTTCGCGGCGCTGGTGGCGCGCCATGAATCGCTGCGGACGACCTTCCATGCGGATGCCCAGGGACAGGTCGTCCAGAGGGTCCACGCCGCCGGCGACATCGGCTTCGGGTTGGAGATGATCGACCTGCGGGAGGGCGAGGGCGGTGAGGGCGGTGAGGGCGCCAAAGGCAGCGAGGGCCGCGAGGGCAATGATGCGATCAAGTCCCGCACCCGCGCGGAGGTCCGCCGGCTGGTCGACACGCCGTTCGACCTCGAGCGGGGCCCGCTGCTGCGGGTGCCTTGCTGCGCCAAGGCGCGCGGCGGCAGGTGCTCGTCGTCGTGATGCATCACATCGTGTCGGACGCCTGGTCGATGAAGGTCATCGTCGACGAGTTCATCGCGCAATACGGCGCCCGGGTCCGCGCCGAGACGCCGTCGATGCCCGCGCTGCCCATCCAGTACGCCGACTACGCCGCGTGGCAGCGGCACTGGCTGGAGGCCGGTGAGCGGGAGCGGCAGCTGGCGTACTGGGTGGCTCAGCTCGGGGGCGAGCAACCGGTGCTGCAGCTGCCGACGGATCGCCCGCGGCGGGCCGATGGGCGTTATCGGGCGGCGCAGCATGGCGTGGAGCTGCCGGCGGCGCTGGTGCGCGGCCTGCGGGCACGCGCGCAGGCGCAGGGGGCGACCCTGTTCATGGCGCTACTGGCTGCTTATCAGGCGGTGCTCGGCCGCCATGCGGGGCTGGCGGAGGTACGCGTCGGCGTGCCGGTCGCCAATCGGCAGCGGGTGGAAACCGAAGGCGTGGTCGGCTTTTTCGTCAACACGCAGGTGCTGCGCAACCGCGTGGACGGACGTCGGTCGCTGGGCGAGGTGCTCGATCAGGCGCGGGAGTCGGCCTTGGGCGCGCAGGCGCATCAGGATCTGCCGTTCGAGCAACTGGTGGATGCGCTGCAGCCTGAGCGCACGCTGGGCGTGCATCCGCTGTTCCAGGTGATGTTCAACCATGGCAGCGCGGGCGCGCAGGGGCCCATGGCGCTGCCCGGATTGCGATTGACGCCGTACGCGCTGGGGGAGCAGGCGGCCCAGTTCGAGTTGATGCTGACGACGACCGAGACCGCGGAGGGCACGGTGCGCGCGAGCTTCAGCTATGCGGCGGAGCTGTTCGAGCCAGCGGCGATCGAGCGGATGGTGGGGCATTTCGTGGCCATGCTGGAAGCGATCAGCGCGACGCCGGAGCGAGCCGTCGGCGACGTGGCGCTGATGTCGCCGGAGGAGCTCAAGCGGCTGGAGCGCCTGAGCGTCAATGGCGATGAGGTGGCGGAGGCCGTGCCGATGCACCGTCTCATCGAGCGCCAAGCGGCGATCGATCCGCATGCACCGGCGCTGGTTTTTGGGCAGAGCGCGCTGACTCGCGGTCAGCTCAATGCGCGTGCGAACCGCCTGGCGCATCGGCTCATCGCGCTGGGCGTGCGCCCGGACTCGCGCGTGGGACTGGCCGTCGAGCGCTCGTTGGAGATGATGATCGGCGTGCTGGCCATCCTGAAGGCCGGCGGCGCCTACG
>NZ_VOSR01000409.1:0-5040 GCF_007997345.1 Mitsuaria sp. TWR114 | reverse complement strand
CCGCCCGAGGCGATCACCGGCACGCTCACCGCGTCCGACACCGCGCGCGTCAGCGCCAGGTCGAAACCGCTGCGGGTGCCGTCGCGGTCCATGCTGGTCAGCAGGATCTCGCCGGCGCCCAGCTCGGCCATCTTCGTGGCCCACTCGATCGCGTCCAGGCCGGTGTTCTTGCGGCCGCCATGCGTGTACACGTCCCAGCCGACGCTGCCGTCGGCGTTCTGGCGCCGCTTGGCGTCGATCGCCACGACGATGCACTGCGCGCCGTACTTGTCGGACGCGGCGCGGATCAGCTCCGGATCGGCCACCGCGGCGGAGTTGAAGCTGACCTTGTCCGCGCCCGCGTTCAGCAGCCGCCGCACATCGGCGACCGAGCGCACGCCGCCGCCCACCGTCAGCGGGATGAAGACCTGCGAGGCCACGCGCTCGATGATGGGCAGGATCAGGTCGCGGCCGTCGCTGGTGGCGGTGATGTCCAGGAAGGTCAGCTCGTCCGCGCCCTGCTCGTTGTAGCGGGCGGCGATCTCGACCGGATCGCCCGCATCGCGCAGTTCGACGAAGTTGACGCCCTTCACGACGCGACCGCCGGTCACGTCCAGGCACGGGATGATCCGCTTGGCCAGCACCGCTCAGCCCCCGTTCAGCTCGTCGGCGCGACGCTGCGCCGCGGCGAAGTCGAGGTCGCCGGTGTAGATCGCGCGGCCGCAGATCACGCCGCCCACGCCTTCGGACTCGACCGCGCACAGCGCCTCGATGTCGGCGATGTTGGACAGCCCGCCCGAGGCGATCACCGGGATGGACAGCGCCTGCGCCAGCTTCACCGTCGCGTCGATGTTGATGCCGGTGAGCATGCCGTCGCGGCCGATGTCGGTGTAGATCACGCCTTCGATGCCGTAATCCTCGAATTTCTTCGCCAGGTCGATGACCTCGTGGCCGGTCAGCTTGCTCCAGCCGTCGGTGGCGACCTTGCCGTCCTTGGCGTCCAGGCCCACGATGATGTGGCCGCCGAAGGCCGAGGCCGCATCCTTCAGGAAGCCCGGGTTCTTCACCGCCGCGGTGCCGATGATCACGTACGAGAGACCGTCGTCCAGGTAGCGCTCGATCGTGTCCAGGTCGCGGATGCCGCCGCCCAGCTGCACCGGGATGTCGTCGCCGACCTCGCGCAGGATGGCCTTGATCGCGGCCTCGTTGACCGGCTTGCCGGCGAAGGCGCCGTTCAGGTCCACCAGGTGCAGGCGACGCGCGCCGGCGTCGACCCATCGTCGCGCCATCTGCGCCGGGTCTTCACCGAAGGTCGTGGAGTCGTTCATGTCGCCTTGCTTGAGGCGGACGCACTTGCCGTCTTTCAGGTCGATCGCGGGAATCAGCAGCATGGCCCGGGGAGCTAGGGGTGGAGGAAGGGGAAGAGAGGGAGGGACGCTCGAGAAGGTGCCGTGCGACGCAGGACCGGAGGCCAGGCCTCAGGGCGTCCAGTGCAGGAAATTGCGGTACAGGGCGAGCCCGGACGCGGCACTTTTCTCGGGGTGGAATTGGGTGGCAAAAATGTTATCCCGCGCCACCGCACAGGTAAAGCGCAGGCCGTAGTCGCTCTGGCCGGCGCTGTCGCGCGGGTCCGACGTCTCGGCATAGAAGCTGTGGACGAAGTAGAACCAGCTCTCGTCGGGCACCTCGCCCCAGACCGGATGCGCCCGCGTCTGGTGCACGCGGTTCCAGCCCATCTGCGGCACCTTGTAGCGGCTGCCGTCGGGCTGCAGCCGGCCCTCGAGCCGGAAGCGCTTCACGCGGCCGGGGATCAGCCCGAGGCCGGGCGTGTCCTGCTCCTCGCTGTGGTCCAGCAGCATCTGCATGCCGACGCACACGCCCATCAGCGGCTTGCGCGCGGCGGCGTCCAGCACGGCTTCCTTCAAGCCGCTGCCCTCCAGCTCGCGCATGCAGTCGCGCATCGCGCCCTGGCCGGGCAGCACGATGCGCTCGGCGGCGTAGACCTCGTCGGGCTCGGCGGTGATGAGCACCCGCACGCCCTGGTCCTGGGCCGCGGCCATCACCGCCTGCGACACCGAGCGCAGGTTGCCCATGCCGTAATCGACGACGGCGACCGTCCTGGGCATGACGCTCACAGCGTGCCCTTCGTCGACGGGATCACGCCGGCCGAGCGCGGATCCGGCGTCATCGCCATGCGCAGTGCGCGGCCGAAGGCCTTGAAGATCGTCTCGCACTGGTGATGCGCGTTGTGACCCTTGAGGTTGTCCACGTGCAGCGACACCAGCGCGTGATTCACGAAGCCCTGGAAGAACTCGTAGGTCAGCTGCGTGTCGAAGGCGCCGACCGATCCGGCGGTGAACTTGACGTCCATCGCCAGCCCCGGACGGCCGGAGAAGTCCACCACCACGCGCGACAGCGCCTCGTCCAGCGGCACGTAGCTGTGGCCGTAGCGGGTGATGCCCTTCTTGTCGCCGATCGCCTGCGCTACCGCCATGCCCAGCGTGATGCCGACGTCCTCGACGGTGTGGTGGCCGTCGATGTGCAGGTCGCCCTTGGCCTCGATGTCCAGGTCGATCAGCCCGTGGCGGGCGATCTGGTCGAGCATGTGGTCGAAGAAGCCGATGCCGGTGTTCAGCGTGGCCTGGCCGGTGCCGTCCAGGTTGACGCGCACGCGGATCTGGGTTTCCTTGGTGTCGCGGCGGACTTCGGCGATGCGTTCGGAGCTCATGGGGATTCCACAGGGATCAGGAAAACAGGGGACCTGCCGGCAGGCGCCAGTCTGGCATCAGCCGGAAACCAGCGCGGCGAGCGAGGCTTCGAGCGCCGCCAGCATCGCCGCGTTCTCGTCGGCCGTGCCGACCGTCAGCCGCAGGCAGCCCGCCAGCAGCGGATGCATGCCCGAGACATTCTTGACCAGCACGCCGCGCGCCTTCATGTCGGCATGCAGCCGGTCGGCCTCGGGCACGCGCACCAGGATCATGTTGGCCTCGCTCGGGTAGGCCCGCACACCCGGCAGCCGGGCCAGCGCGGCCTGCAGCGCGGCGCGCCCGTCGCGCAGCGCGGCGGCCTGGCGCTCGTAGACCTGCGCATGCTCGAGCGCGAACAGGCCGGCTTCCGCGTTCAGCACGCTGACGTTGTAGGGCGGGCGCAGCTTGTCGATGTGATGGATCAGCTCGGCATGGCCCATCAGGTAGCCGATGCGCACGCCGGCCAGCCCGAACTTGCTCATCGTGCGCATGATCAGCACCTGCGGATGACGCGCCATCAGCGCCATCGCGTCGCGCGCGGCGAAGGGCTGGTAGGCCTCGTCGATCACGACCAGCCCCGGCGCCGCCTCGGCGATGCGCTCGATGACGGCGTCGTCCCAAAGGTTGGCGGTGGGGTTGTTCGGATAGGCCAGGTAGACGATGGCGGGCCGGTGCTCGGCGATGGCGGCCAGCATCGCCGCTTCGTCGAGCTCGAAGTCCGCCGTCAGCGGCACGCCGACGAAGTCCAGGTGCTGGTAGGCCGAGGACAGTCCGTACATGACGAAACCGGGCAGAGGCGCCAGCACGGCGACGCGCTGGCCCGGCTTGCTGACGGCCATCGCCAGCAGCGAGATCAGTTCGTCCGAGCCATTGCCCAGCATCAGCGCCTGGCCCTCCGGCAGGCCGGCGTGCGCCGCCAGCGCGCGCGCCAGGTCCTGCGTGCGCTCGCCGGGATAGCGGTTGATCGCGACCGCGCCCAGGCGCTCGCCCAGCGCCCGCTGCAGCTCGGCGGGCAGCCGGAAGGGGTTCTCCATCGCGTCCAGCTTGATCAGGCCGGCGGACGGATGCACCGCGTAGGCGTGCATGGCGCGCAGGTCGTCGCGCAGGACACCGAGGGCTCGATCGAGGGCAGCTTTCATGGGGCGACCGCCAGCGGCGGCGGGGTATCGGAGAGGGGATCGGGATCGAAGGCCGCGCCCGCCGGCAGCGCGCGCAGCGGGTCGACGATCAGGACGCTGTCGTAGAGCTGGCCGTGCGGCAGCGCCAGGCTGAGCAGCGTCTCGCAGCCCTGCGCCTTGGCGGCGGCGACGATCAGCGCATCGGCGTAAGGCAGCGCGAAGCGGCTTTCCAGCGACCAGGCGGACTCGACGGTGGCATGGTCGGTCGACCACGGCGCCCAGCGCTGGTAGCGGCGCACCTCGGCCCGGGCGTCGCCATTGGGCATGGCGGGCGCGATGCGGGTGGTGACGGCGCGGTAGAAGTCGTTGAGTACCTGGCTGGAGGTGCGGCCCAGACGCAGCTGCCACAGCACGCGCAGCCAGCGCATGGCCTGCGCGCGGCGGCCTGGGTCGGCGCCGTCCTCGCTCAGGATCAGCACCGAGGTGTCCACGAACACCGGGGCGGTCAGCTCCAGGCCCGCGCTCACAGCAGCTCCCGGCCCGGATAGGGCTGGCCGTCGGAGGACCAGGTGCGCTCGCGGTGCAGCCAGTCCTGCAGGGCGCGCTCATAGGCGTCGTCGTGACGCATCTTCTCGGCGAGGAGCTCGCCGACCAGCCGCGAGACGCTGGTGTTGCGCCGCGCCGCCTCCAGCCTCGCCCACTCGGCGACGCTGTCTTCCATGGTGACGGTGACGTTCTTCATGAAGGCCGCAGGGTAACACGAAGTTCGTGTTCCACGAACTTCGTGTCCTCGTCAGCCTTCGGGACTTGATGCTCGGCCGTCGCCCGGATGGGGCGGGATTCAGCCGTGCAGACGGAATTGCGCGACCACGTGCTGCAGGCTGCCCGCCTGCTCGCGCAGCGATTCCGAGGCGGCCGAGGATTCCTCGACCAGCGCCGCGTTCTGCTGGGTGACCTCGTCCAGGCGCCGCACGGCCTGGCCGACTTCGATCAGGCTGGTGCTCTGCTCCTGCGTGGCCGAAGAGATCTCCTGGATGATGTCCGTCACCCGCTGCACGGCGGCGACGATTTCGCGCATCGTCTCGCCGGCGTCGCCGACCAGGCGGGCGCCCGCCTCGACGCGCTCGACCGAGGAACCGATCAGGCCTTTGATCTCGCGCGCCGCTTCGGCGCTGCGCTGCGCCAGCGAGCGCACC
>NZ_VOSR01000408.1:0-6358 GCF_007997345.1 Mitsuaria sp. TWR114 | reverse complement strand
CGTGTCGGTGACCGGGCGGACCGGGTGGTCCGCCGCTCAGGCTCGGCGGATCACGCCGCGTTCTGCCACTGCTGCTTCAGCTGCTCCCACTTCAGGCGCGCGGCCTTGACGTGGCGCTCCTTGACGTGGCCGTAGCCGCGGATGCCTTCCGGCAGGCGGGCGAGCTTGATCGCGAGGTCCAGCTTCTCCGCGCTCAGGCCGGCGAGCAGCTCGTCGACGAGGGCCTCGTAGTCGCGGATCAGCTGGCGCTCGATGCGGCGTTCCTCGGTCCTGCCGAAGAGGTCCAGCGCGCCGCCGCGCAGGCCCTTGAACTTGGCCAGCGTCTTCAGCGCCTTGAAGGTCCACGAGCCCAGCTCGACCTTCTTCGCGCGGCCGTCGGCGCCGGGCTTGGCGATCAGCGGCGGGGCCATGTGGAAGCTGAGGTGATCCCAGTCCTCGAACTGCGCCTTCAGCGCGGCCTCGAACTTGCCGTCGGTGTACAGGCGCGCGACCTCGTACTCGTCCTTGATCGCCAGCAGCTTCGCGTAATAGCGCGCCACCGCCTTGGTCAGGCGCAGGCCCTTGCCGGCCTCGCCCAGCGCCGATTCGGCGGCGCGCACGCGCTGCACCAGCGCCTCGTAGCGCGACGCGTAGGCGGCGTCCTGGTACTCGGTCAGGAAGGCCTTGCGGCGCGAGATCAGGCCGGGCTGGCCGTCCTTGTCGTCGAGCTGGTCGAAGTTGAACCACTGCACGGCCGAGCCGCTCTGCTCGCCGGCCAGGCGGCGCAGCGCCTCGGGCGCGGCGATCGCCAGACGGCCCAGCGCGAAGGCGGTCTTGTTGTTCTCCACCGCCACGCCGTTGAGCTCGATCGCGCGCATCAGCGCCTCGAAGGACACCGGCACCAGGCCGCGCTGCCAGCACGCGCCCAGCATCACGATGTTGCTGGGCATGGTGTCGCCCATCAGGCGCTGCGCGATGTCCTGCGCGTCGATGCTGGCCAGCAGGTCCTGACCCTCGCCGACGGCGTGGCGCATCTTGGCCAGCAGCGAGTCCGCCTGCAGGCTCGCATCCGGGTTGCGGACGAAGGCGGCGGTCGCAGCTCATGCGTGTTGGCCAGGATCACCGTGCGGCCGGCCTTCACCGTCGCCAGCGCGTCGGCGCTCGCGCCCACGACCATGTCGCAGGCCAGCAGCACGTCGGCCTGCTGCGTGTCGATGCGGACCTGGTTCAGCAGGTCCTGCGTCGGCGCCACGCGCACGAAGGACAGCACCGCGCCGCCCTTCTGCGCGAAGCCCATGAAGTCCAGCACCGAGCTCTGCTTGCCCTCCAGGTGCGCGGCCATCGTCACCAGCGCGCCCACCGTCACCACGCCGGTGCCGCCAACGCCGGTGACCAGCATGTCGAACGGGCCGGTCCACGCCCAGGCCGCGGGCGGCTGGATCGCGGCGATCTCGCGCGCCAGGTCCGCGGGCCCGAAGGCCGCGCCGGCGCGCTTCTTCAGCTTGGCGCCATGCACCGACACGAAGCTCGGGCAGAAACCGTTCACGCAGCTGAAGTCCTTGTTGCAGCTGCTCTGCTCGATCGCGCGCTTGCGGCCGAAGTCGGTCTCCACCGGCACCACCGACAGGCAGTTGCTCGCCTGGCCGCAGTCGCCGCAGCCCTCGCAGACCGACTCGTTGATGAAGATGCGCTTGTCCGGGTCGGGGAACTCGCCCTTCTTGCGGCGGCGGCGCTTCTCGGCGGCGCAGGTCTGGTCGTAGATCAGCACCGTCACGCCCTGGATCTCGCGCAGCTCGCGCTGCACCGCGTCGAGCTCGCTGCGATCGTGGAAGGTCGTGCCGGCGGGGAACAGGCCGTGATGGCCGTCGTACTTGCCGATCTCGTCCGAAACCACGACCAGGCGCTTCACGCCTTCGGCCTCGACCTGGCGCGCGATCTGCGGCACCGAGGTCTGGCCGTCGACCGGCTGGCCGCCGGTCATCGCCACCGCGTCGTTGTAGAGGATCTTGTAGGTGATGTTGGCCTTGGCCGCGATGGCCTGCCGGATCGCCAGATAGCCCGAGTGGTAGTAAGTGCCGTCGCCCAGGTTCTGGAAGACATGCTTCTCGGTCGTGAAGCGCGAGTGCGCCGCCCAGTCCACGCCCTCGGCGCCCATCTGGATCAGGCCGGACGTGCCGCGCTCCATCCAGCTCGCCATGAAGTGGCAGCCGATGCCGGCCAGCGCGCGCGAGCCCTCGGGCAGCTTCGTCGAGGTGTTGTGCGGGCAGCCCGAGCAGAAATAGGGCTGGCGGCGCACCGCGTCGGCGCTGTTGGACAGCAGGCAGGGCGTCAGGAAATCGACGACCAGATGGCGGCGGTCCAGCGCCGGATTCAGCCGCGCCAGCCAGTCCGCCACGGTCGGCATGATGCGCGACGGCCGCAGCTCGCCGAGCGCGCTCAGCACCGCCGCCCCGTGTTCATCGGACTTGCCGACCACGCGCGGACGCTGCGCGTCGGGCAGGTGATAGAGCAGCTCCTTGATCTGGCGCTCGACGACCGGCGCCTTCTCCTCGATCACCAGCATGTCGGTCAGGCCCTGCGCGAACTCGCGGATGCGCGTCGGCTCCAGCGGATAGACCAGGCCGACCTTGTAGACGCGCACGCCGGCCGCGGCCAGCGCGTTCGGGTCCAGGTCCAGGCGGCGCAGCACTTCCATGAAGTCGTAATGCGCCTTGCCCACGGTCACGATGCCCAGCGACGCGCGCGGGCTCACCACGATGTGCTTGTCGATCGAATTGATCTTCGCGAACGCCAGCACCGCGTCGATCTTGTGCGCCAGGCGCGACTCCAGCTCCAGCGACGGCAGGTCCACCGAGCGGATGTGCAGGTCGGTTGGCGGCGTGTGGTCGACCGGCAGTTCGAAGTCCAGCGGCACCGCGTCCAGGTCGACCGTCATGCCGGACTCGACCACTTCCGAGATCGCCTTGAACCCGACCCAGGCGCCCGAGAAGCGCGACAGCGCCCAGCCGTAGAGGCCGAACTCCAGATACTCGGCCACGTTGCCGGGATGCACCAGCGGCATCGACCAGGCCTGCAGCGCGAGGTCGCTCTGATGCGGGGTCGAGGAGGACACGCAGCCATGGTCGTCGCCGCAGACGACGAGCACGCCGCCCTGTTTCGCGGTGCCGTAGACGTTGCCGTGCTTGAGCGCGTCGCCGGAGCGGTCCACGCCGGGGCCCTTGCCGTACCACATCGCGAAGACGCCATCGACGGTGCGCTTCGGATCCAGCGCCACGCGCTGCACGCCCAGGCAGGCGGTGGCGGCGAGGTCTTCGTTGATCGCGGGCAGGAAGTTGACCTGGGCCTTCTCGAGGAACTTCTTCGCCTTCCACAGCTGCTGGTCGACCATCCCGAGCGGGCTGCCGCGATAGCCGCTCACGAAGCCGGCGGTCTTCAGGCCCTGGCGCTCGTCCTGGGCCTTCTGGGCCAGCAGCAGCCGCACAAGGGCTTGCGTGCCGGTGAGGAACACCTGGCCGGACTGCGCGGCGAGGTTGTCCGACAGCTGGTAGGCGCGCAGGGCCGGCGCAGCGGCAAGACGGGCTTCGGTCATGGCTTGTCTCCCCAACGGGAAGAGCCGGCCGGCAGGACCGGTCGGCTCGAATGTATGAATGAGGAGATTCTTTCCTAGACAATCGGCAGTTTCTTGCTCCGTTTGCTCGCTGCATCGCAAGGATCAATAGAGACATTCTCAAAAGAGGCGGATATGGAGAACGAACGTTTCGACCGAGCGACGCGCCTGATCCTGGAGGCGCTCCAGGCCGACGCCCGCCAGAGCACCCAGCAGCTGGCCGACAAGGTCGGGCTTTCGGCGACGCCGGTCTGGCGGCGTGTCAAGGAGCTGGAGGAGCGCGGCGTCATCCGCCGCCATGTCGCGCTGGTGGACCGGGAGCAACTGGGGCTCTCGATCTGCGTGCTGGCCAATGTCAGTTTGGTGAGGCACACCGAGGGCGCGGTCGAGGCCTTCGAGGCGATGGTCGCGGGCAGCCCGGAAATCGTCGAATGCCAGGCCATCACCGGCGAGGCGGACTACGTGCTGAAGATCGTCGCGCCCGACATGAAGGTCTACGACCAGTTCCTGCAGAGCAAGGTCTTCAAGGTGCCTGGCGTCGCGAGCGTACGCAGCAACGTCGTGCTCCGCGAGGTCAAGTACGAGACCGCCTACCCGGTTCCCTGATCGCCTCCCACGCCACCACCACCTCCATCCCACCGCCACGCCCCGCCTCCCGCCTCCGCCTCCGCCTCCCGCGGACCTCTTCCTGGAAGGCAGCGAGTGGCGATGGGGCCGGAATGATGCGAGGGGGTCCAGGAGGGAGCCCCCTCGCGTCGTGGAGAGCCCGCGCTTGGCCCTCCGGAGTTAGGCGTTCTCCTCAATGGCCGCCGCTGCCTCCCCATGCCATCCTCCCCCGCATGTTTTCCGTCTACGGCACCTCTGGAAAGATCCTGACGGGCGGCCTTGAGCAGGTGCGCGACCTCGCGCCGGTGCAGGCCGTGGCCCGCACCCGCGCGGTGGCGCCGATCGCGCGCCAGGGGGATCTGACGCCGTCGACTGTCGTGCTGGCTGGCGTAGGTCAGGGCGGTGCCGGGGGCGGGATGGCGAGCGGCGCGTCGGCCTATGTCGCGCACGAGGCGCTGGCGGCCTATGCCGGCGACACGCAGCGCCAGGTGCTGACGCAGGTGCATCAGCTGATGAGCCGCAAGCTGATCAGCGTCATGTCGGGCGCCCCGCTGCGGAGCGCGATGCGGATGATGTCGCGCGCTGGCGTTGCGCAGGCGCCGGTGCTGGGTCCGATGGGTGAGGTGCGCGGCCTGGTGTCGCGTGGCGATCTCACGCGGGGTTTGGCGGACGATCTCGACGAGATCGCGGAGATGATGGTCATCGCGCGGCGCCTGGCCGCGCCGGTGGATGACGTGATGTGGACGCCGGTGCCGGTGGCGCAGCCGGACACGCCTTTGCGCGAAGCGGCGCAGCTGCTGCTGGACCTGGGGCTGCCTGGCTTGCCGGTCGGCGACGACAACGGCCATCCGATCGGCTTTCTCTCACGCAGCGACCTGCTGCGCGGCATGACGCACGAGCCGCCGCTGGACCTGTGGACTTGACTGCGCGACCCGGCCCGTCGGCGCGGCAGGGTCAGTACTTGCGCATGCCGCGCTCGGCTTCTTCCTGCTCGATCGCCTGCAGCGTGCGCCAGTCGGTGCAGACGAACACGCCGTCCTCGATGATCCGGTCGGGCAGAGAGCCATCGCCCCGGGCGATCCGGCCGTCCTTGCAGACCAGCGCGCCGCGCGCCTGTCCCTGCTCCGTCAGCGCCTTGCCGACCGCCATCGAGTCGCGGGTGTAGAGCGCCAGCACCAGCAGCGCGAACAGCACGCCCAGGATCAGCACCACGCCGACCATGACGTCGCTCACGTCACGCAGCGCCGAGGCCTGTGGGGCCACGGCCTGCGCCCGCGGCGCGGCGGCGAAGCTGGCGCCGTCGCCGCGGGAGGACGACGACGGACGCGCGGTGCCGGACGAGCCGGACCGCGAGGGAGCGCGATGGAAGCCGGGCGAAGGACGGGTGGTGGCCATGTTCATGAGACGGATCGCTTTGCCAAGAAGGGACGGCAGCAAGGACGGGCCGCGGACGGACGAAGCGAAGGCTACAGGGGCGCCGGCCGGTCGCTGACTTAAATGCGGCGCTCCTCACCAAAAATGCACGGGTGACCTTCCCCCTTTCCGTTGGTTACACCAGTTGCAGAACTAAGATTTCCGGCTATTGAAAGCGGCGCTCCAGACCGCTCCCAGCGCCAGTGTCGATGGCGCCCGCACCGCGCCGGTGCCATCCGCAACCCCGCGTTTCCTTCGCGCCCACCCACCGCGATCCGCCGCCATGTCTCAATCCGAATCCCCGCTCACGGCCGCCGCGCATCAGGCGCTGCACAAGCTGTCCCAGGAGCTGCCGGATGCCTGCGAGCGTCTGGACTACGTCAAGCGCATGACCGACCAGGCCGCCAGCAAGGTGCTGGGCATCGTGGAATCGGCGCAGGAGGATGCGCAGGCGGTGGGCCGACAGGGGCATGAGTTGTCCGAGTCGCTGCAGCGGCTGGCGGCCGCGCCGGACCTGAGCGTCGAGCGGGCGCGCGCGATGATGCGACTGTGCGCGGCCTACGCGGCCGGCGCCGCCGGCTTCGCGGATCGGGTGAAGGGGCTGCAGACCGAGATCATGATGGCCCAGGACTTCCAGGACCTGTCCGGCCAGGTGATCAACAAGGTGCTGGCCATGCTGCGGCCGGCCGAGGCGCCGCTGCAGCAGCTGCTCGCCGCGCACGACCATGTCGAGCCGGCCGCCGCGGCGGCGCA
>NZ_VOSR01000407.1:0-6540 GCF_007997345.1 Mitsuaria sp. TWR114 | reverse complement strand
CACGAGGCCTGGGCTGCGCTTGGGCGGGCGCGCCAGGGCCAGACCTTCCCCGACCGGCGCCACCTTCCTGGCCTACGCGGCGCGGACCACTGCGCCACGTCGTCACTCGACCTGGCTGCGGCGCGCCAGGCCGAGCGCCGCGGCGGCGACCAGCCCGACCTGACGCTCAACACCGCGGTGGTCGAGGGCGCACCGCAGTCCGACGACCACATCCTGCGCGTGCACGAGGCGCTGGAGGAGCTCGCCACCATCGACGCGCGGCTGGCGCAGGTGGTGGAGATGCGGTATTTCGGCGGCTTGCTGGAGCAGGAGATCGCGGAGGCGCTGGGCGTCACCGAGCGGACCATCCAGCGCGACTGGCAGAAGGCGAGAATCCTGCTCTCGATGAGCCTCAAGGACTGACCCCCGGGTCGGCACCGCGCGGTCCGTCGATACGGCGCAAGACGCCCAAGATGCCCACGACGCTCAAGAATCCCAAGACGCCCGACGATGGACGCACTCGATAAACAGCGCTGGATCGCGCTGAGTCCGCTGCTCGACGAACTGCTCGACCTGGAGGAGCCCGCCCGGGGTCGCCGCCTCGCGGAGATCCGCGCCGGCGACGTCGCGATGGCCGAGCACCTGGAGGCGCTGCTGGCGCGCGATGCCGCGCTCGACGACGACCGCTTCCTCGAGCAGCCGGCGGCCGAGGTGCTGCAGGGTCCGGTGCCGTCGGCGGTACCGCCGCTGGACTTCCGCGGCGAGACCCTCGGGCCCTATGAGCTCGAGCGCGAGCTCGGCCAGGGCGGCATGGGCGCGGTGTGGCTGGCGAGCCGGGCCGACGGCCGCTTCGAGGGCCAGGTGGCGGTCAAGTTCCTGAAGTCGGGGCTGTTCGGCAAGGGCGACAGCGGCCGCTTCGAGCGCGAGGGGCAGATCCTGGCGCGGCTCTCGCATCCGAACATCGCGCGACTGCTGGACGCGGGCGTGCATCACGGGCACCAGCCCTACCTGGTGCTGGAGTATGTCGACGGCCTGCCGATCGACCGCCACTGCCAGGTCAACGGGCTGGACGTGGAGTCGCGGATCAAGCTGTTCCTGGACGTGCTGGCGGCGGTGGCGCATGCGCACCAGCGGCTGATCCTGCATCGCGACCTCAAGCCCAGCAACATCCTGGTCACGCATGACGGCCAGGTGAAGCTGCTGGACTTCGGCATCGCCAAGCTGCTGGACGACGCGACGCACTCGGGCGTGGCCACCGAGCTGACGCAGCGCGCCGGCAGCGCGTTCACGCCGCAGTACGCGGCGCCGGAGCAGGTGCAGCAGGCCGACGTCACGACGGCCACCGACGTGTACGCGCTGGGCGTGCTGCTGTACCAGATGCTGGGCGGCCGGCATCCGACGGCGGACGACACGCAGACCCACCTGGACCGGCTGCGGGCGGTGGTGGAGCTGGTGCCCAAGCGGCTGTCGGACGTGGCGAGCGACCAGCTCGACCCGGTGATCGCGCGGCAGGCCAAGCTGCTGCGGGGCGACCTGGACACGATCGTCGGCAAGGCGCTGAAGAAGAAGCCGTCGGAGCGGTATGCCAACGCGGAGTCGATGGCGGTGGACCTGCGGCACTGGCTGGCGCACGAGCCGATCACGGCGCGGCCGGACACGCGGCTGTACGTGCTGGGCCGCTTCGTGCGGCGGCACCGCTGGAGCGTCGCGGCGAGCAGCGTGGCGGTGCTGGCGCTGGTGTCGCTGACGGGGCTGAGCGTGCTGCAGGCGCGGCGGGCGGAACGCGCGGAACACCAGGCGCAGGAGCGACGACAGCAGGCGGAGGACCTGCTGAGCTACATGCTGGGGGAGTTCGCCGACAAGCTGCGGCCGGTCGGGCGGCTGGAGCTGCTGGACAGCGTGGGGAGCAAGGCGCTGACGTATCTGGCGCAGGATCAGAACGCCACGCCGATGGAGCGGCTGCAACGCGCCAAGGCCTTGACGGTGATCGGTGAGGTCCGTGTCTCCAAGCGGAATCTCAAGGAGGCGCTGGAGCCGTTGCAGGCGGCACGCAAGCTGCTCGAGGGCGCCCCGCCCTCGCCCGACCTGACGGGCGAGTGGCGCAAGGCGCAGGGCGCGGCGGCGTTCTGGGTCGGCCATGTCCATTACTACGCGCGCGAGCTCGACCGGGCGACCGAGGCCTGGCTCGCCTACCGGGACGCGGAACAGGCCTGGCTGGACGCGCAGCCTCGCAACCGCGAGGCGCTGATCGAGCTCTCCTACGCCTACAACAGCCTGGGCACCGCCAAGCTGGAGTTGGCGGACCTGCGCTCGGCGACGGCCTTCTTCCGCAAGTCCATCGAGCTCAAGAAACAGGGGCTGCAAGAACCCGCGGACGCCGGCAATGCCGCTGCGCGGATGGACCTGGCGGACAGCTTGAGCTGGCTCGGGACGACGCTGCTCTGGCAGGGGCTGGACCAGGCCGCCGCCCACACCTTCGCGGAAGGCGCGTCGCTGATCGCCGAAGTCCGACGCGACGCGCCGCAGGACGGGTGGGCGTACCGCGAGGCCATCATGCATCGCTGGAAGGCGGAGGCCCTGGTCAACACCGGTCAGCGCGACGCCGCCATCCGGGATGCCTCCGCCGCCAGGAGCATCCTCGAGACGCTGGCCGCCAAAGATCCGTCCAATGTCCAATGGCAGATCAACCGGATCCGGATGCAGCTGCTGGACACCGAGGTGCAGGGCAGCCTGCTGCCGCCGCAGGAACGCAAGGAACGCCTCCAGACCGTGCGGCGCGCCCTGGACCTGCTCACGAAGGACGCCGAGCGCATCGACGGTCGGGTGCTCGACGCCTGGATGGTCTGGTCCACCCAGCAGGCACGGTCGCTCAGCCAGGACGGCGACATTGCCGCCGCACAAGCGGTGCTCGCGAACGCGGTGCAGCTGGTGCAGCCGACCCTCGACAAGCGGCCCCGCGAGGTGCGGATCCTGAGCGGGCTGCTACTCGTCCGGCAGCTGCAGATCGAATTGCTGAAGGGACGCACCAGCCCGCAGCAGGCACGCGAGCGACAGGCGGTATGCCAGGACGTTGTTGACAGGATCGAGAAGATGGCCGGCCTGATTCGGGTTCATCAGCAGATCACTCGCGCATGGGTTGATGCCCAATCCTGCTTGGGACAGGGAGGACGCGGAGACGTCAGGCAATCTGCCGAGTGGCTCGCGCGGGATCGATCAGGCATCGCTCCGACCTGACCATTACCAAAACTGCTCAAGGAGTGATTCGATGACCAACACGTTCTATGTCGCTGCCCAGGTCAGCGCCGATGGCAACTTCGCGGACTGCACGTACTACGCCGACCAGGCGGGCACCGAGCCCATCGAAGGTTCCACGCTCCACATTCCCCGCGACGCGGGCTCCTGCAACTTCGCGCAGGCCGACAACACCAGCCTGCTGCTGATCGGCGCCACCTTCAAGACGATCGGCTCCACACCCGGCATGAACGGCAGCAATTTCGCGCCGGCCGATGACGAGAACGTCGTCACCTTCCCGATGCCGACGAACGGCTCGATCATCACCAAGGGCGTCATCCTGCTCTTCTCCACGCCGGGCCAGGTCGAGAACCTCTACCCGAGCAGCGATCCCCAGGTCCTGAACGACGGCCCGCTGACCTGCTGATCCCGTCGTCCGCGTCGATACGCAAAGGGCCGCATCGCGGCCCTTTGCTCATTCACGGGGCCCGACCAGCGCGGCCGCGGCCTCCTCCCCCATCACCCGTCCCAACCGGGACGGGTTCACCCGATCCATCACCCGCGCATCAAGGGTGAATTCCTTCTGCTGCGTATAGGCCACCGCGCCGATCCGCGGCTGGCTGCCGGCCGCCTGCGGACCCAGCAGCCCCAGCACCGGATACACCCGCAGCCGCGCGATCAGCAGCCCTTGCGCGACGTCGGCGAACAGCGCCGTCTCCAGCACCCGCGTGCAGCCGCGCCGCTGCGCCTCGGCGAGCAGCCCTTGCAGGTTGCGCGGCAGGTCGGTCGCCGAAACCGGCAGCACCAGGTTGATCACCGGCAGCCCCGCGGCCGCCAGCGGCTCGCGCACGGCAAGGTTGAAGGCGCCGTTGGCCTCGTCCCAGCGACGATTGGCCGCCGGCTGCTCGGGATCGAAGTTGCGCCCCTGTCCGAACAGCAGCACACACGGCGCGCCCGGCGCGGCGCTCGACGCGGATCCCGCGCCGGTCACGGCGGGGCGCCTGCGCCATCGCGGGCGCGCCCGTCAGCAGGACGGTCAGGGCGGCGATCTGAAACGCCTGTCGGAAGTGCGGTCTCGGCATGGGGCGGATTGTGCGTCGCCGCGCTCGCCGCACAATGGCCGCTTCGTCTGGCAGGAGAGAACGATGCGCGAGTGGACGAGCCTGGGCCCGCTGGGCACGGCAGCGGTGGCGGTGGCGGTGGTCGCAACGGTGGCGCTGGGCGGCTGCACGACGCTGCTCAAGGACCAGCGCCTGCAGCCCGGCGTCACGACCGGCGCCCAGGTGCAGCAGCTCTACGGCCCGCCGAGCTACGTCTGGCCCGAGGCCGACGGCGGCCACACGCTGGAATACGCCACCCAGCCCTTCGGCCGCACCTGCTACATGGTGCGGCTCGATGCGCAGGACCGCTTCGTGAGCGCGGTCGACGGCCTCTCGCCGGCGAGCCGCAACCGCATCGTGCCGGGCATGACGCCCGAGCAGGTGAACCGCATCCTCGGCCGCGAGCGCACCCGCGTGTTCTTCAAGCTCAGCGGCGAGGACGTCTGGGACTGGAACATCGAGCCCGAGATGAACGGCTACCTGCTGCGCTTCAACGTGCACTTCAAGAACGGCGTGGTGTTCCGCACCTCGCAGAGCGTGGTCTATCCGGACCGGCGGTTCTTGTGGGACGACTGAGGCGTCGGCGCTCGCGGTCTCCTCCCAAAGAGGGAACTCCACCCCGTCGCCTGTGACGGATTCAATACAGCCCCGGTCCAGCCACAGAACTGACAAGCGCCGCGGCGCACCCGCTCACTACACTCCCCGCCCTGGAGGGAGAGAAGGATGTCGAACCAATCCGTCGGCCTGGCGCCTCGCGCGCTGGCCATGGTCATCGACGGCGCGCTGATGCTCGCCGCGAGCACGCTGCTGATGTGGGCCGTCTATGGCGACCCGGTGTCCAAGTGGACCGACCTGCGTCCCGGCACGCTCGCCATCAACTGGCTGCTGCCGCTGATCGTCTGCGTGGTGTTCTGGAGCTGGCAGGGCGCCACGCCCGGCAAGCTGGTCGCCGGCATCAAGGTCGTCGACGCCCGCAGCGGCAAGCACCCGTCACCGCTGCAGGCCGCCCTGCGCTGGGCCGGTTATCTCGTGTCCGCGATCCCGCTGTTCGCCGGCTTCCTGTGGGCCCGCGTCGACGCCGAGGGCCGCACCTGGCACGACCGCCTCTCCCGCACCGCCGTCGAGCGCAGCCGCGAGGCGCCCGCCGACGGCGAAGGCCTGCTCATCGGCTACATCGCCAGCCACTGGCGCGGCGAGCAGAGCCTGGCCCAGAGCTTCTGGATCAACCACGTCCTGCTGACCTGGCCCGTCGCCGCCGGCGTGCAGGGCCTGGTCGCCTGGCTCGCGACCAAGAGCGAGGGCCTGCAGGGCGTCGCGATCGCGCTGCTGATCGCCTGGCCACTGCTGATCGTCATCGAGGTCTGGAGCGCCGTCGGCACCTGGCGCTCGGTGCGCGGCTACGTCGACGCGGGCGGTTCCTACCTGATCTCCGGCCTGGCGCGGCTGTCGCTGCTGGGCTCGTTCCTGCAGATCGCCTTCTCGCTCGCGCTGGGCGTGTTCTCCGAGTTCCCGGAGCTGTGGAAGCTCGCCCGCGGCATCGATCCGATCGGCAACGTGCGCCTGTCCGTCAGCGCCGATGGCCGCACCATGCAGTTCAACGGTCCGATCGGCGCCGGCGACGCGCATCGCCTGCGCACGCTGCTGGCGGCCTCGCCGGCGGTGCGGCTGCTCGAGGTCGCCTCGCCCGGCGGCCGCGTCACCGAGGCCGAACGCATGGTCGAGCTGATCCGCCAACGCGGCGTCGGCACCCGCGCGATCGGCAACTGCGAAAGCGCCTGCACGCTGGTCTTCCTGGCCGGCAACAAGCGCCAGCTCATGCCCGGCGCGCAGCTGGGCTTCCATCGCGCCAGCAGCGGCACCTTCAATCCGGCCTTCGACGAGATCGCCAATCAGGAACTCGCCCGCACCTACCGCCGCATGGAGCTGCCGGAGGACTTCATCGAGAAGACGCTCAGCACGCCGTCCAGACGCATGTGGTACCCCGCCGCCGAGGACCTGGTGCGCCATTCCCTGATCCTGCCGCCGCCGCGCACGCTGGACGTGGCGCTGCCGGAAGGCGACAAGCCCGGCCAGTACGCGCCGCTGGTCGACTACGTCAACGCGCTACGGGCGAGCGACGCGTGGTTCCGGCTCGACCAGCGTTTCCCCGGCCTGATCGACGACGCCGCCGGCCGCATGCGCAACGCCCACATGGCGCTGGCCGGATCGGAACACGCCGTCGCCGGCGCGC
>NZ_VOSR01000406.1:0-5038 GCF_007997345.1 Mitsuaria sp. TWR114 | reverse complement strand
CGTCGCCGGCGCGGCCAGGAAGGCCTTCACCAGCGGCACCAGGCGCGCCGCGATCTCCGCGGCCTCGGCGCTGGACAGGATCAGCGGCGGCACCAGGCGGATGACCTTGTCGGCCGTCACGCTCAGCAGCAGGCCCGCGTCCATGGCCTGCGTCAGCAGCACGCCACAGGGGCGGTCCAGCTCGATGCCCAGCATCAGGCCCTGGCCGCGCACCTCGACGACGCCGGGCAGGCCCGCCAGGCCATGCTCGATCGCCGCCTTCAGCTCGGCGCCGACGGTCGCGGCGTTGGCCAGCAGGCCGTCGGCCTCCATCACCGCCAGCGTCTCGACGCCGGCCCGCATCGCCAGCGGATTGCCGCCGAAGGTGGTGCCGTGGTTGCCCGGTCCGAAGACCTTGGCGGCCTTGTCGCCGCACACCACCGCGCCGATCGGCACGCCCGAGCCCAGGCCCTTGGCCAGCGGCATCACGTCCGGCACGATGCCGGCCCACTGGTGCGCGAACCATTTGCCGGTGCGGCCGATGCCGCACTGCACCTCGTCCAGCATCAGCAGCAGGTCGTGCTCGTCGCAGAGCTTGCGCAGGTCCTTCAGGAAGTCGACGCGCGCGGCGTTGATGCCGCCTTCGCCCTGGATGGTCTCCAGGAAGATCGCGGTCACGCCGGGATGGGCGGCGAGCGCCTGGCGCAGTGCCTCGATGTCGTTCAGCGGCACGCGGACGAAGCCCGGCACCAGCGGGCCGAAGCCGGCCTGGACCTTGGGATTGCCGGTCGCGGACAGCGTCGCGATCGAGCGGCCATGGAAGGCCTTCTCGAACACGATCACCTCGGGATTGGCGTTGCCGCGGTCATGGCCGTACTTGCGCGCGATCTTCAGCGCCGCCTCGTTGGCCTCCAGGCCCGAGTTGCAGAAGAACACGTTGGTCAGGCCCGACAGCGCGCAGAGCCTGGCCGCGAGCTGCTCCTGCAGCGGGACGTGGTAGTAGTTGCTGGTGTGGATCAGCTTGCCCACCTGGTCCCGCAGCGCCGCCACCAGCCTCGGATGGTTGTGTCCGAGCGTGTTGACGGCGATCCCGCCCAGGCCGTCCAGGTATCGTCGGCCGGCCGTGTCCCACACCCAGGCGCCTTCGCCGTGCGACAGGGCGATCGGCAGGCGGCCGTAGGTTTGCATCACATGGGGTTCGGTCGGGGCGGCGAACGAGGAGTCCGGGGCGTTCATCAAGTCTCCAGGAAGTAGGAGGGGCAGGGGAAAGCGGCCGATTCTACGGGTCGACCCTGGCGGGTGAGGAGATTCCTCCTGGACAGCGTCGGCAGGCCGGCTGACCAATGGGCGAGCAGAAGGCCATGTGTGCTGCGGCGCAACACATCCGAGGCACAATAGCGGTTTTGCCTGCCGCGGTTGACCCTCGTCAAAGGAGTGCCGCAGCCGCCGCGGGCCGGGACGCAGACCGAGTAGCCAATGACTGAGCAGCCCAAGCCGCGAGAAGTGTTCATCCAGGGGATCACCACGGATGGTCGCACCTTCCGCCCGAGCGACTGGGCCGAACGTCTGGCAGGCGCCATGTCCTGCTTTCGGCCCGGCGGCACCCGCAGCGGCCGCGACGCCTACCTCGGTTATTCCCCCTACTGCGTGCCGCGCGTCGTCAACGGCGTGAAGTGCGTGATCGTCAACGAGGCGCTGAAGTCCGTCGAGCCGATGGCCTGGGACTTCGTCATGAACTTCGCCCGCGACAACAAGCTGCAGGTCGTCGACGCCTGCCTGCTGCCCGACGGGCGCGAGTCCGGCAAGGCCTGAGCGACGGCCCCTCCCCACGGAGGGTGAAGGCCCGGCCCGATCGGGCCATCGCCGGCGCGCCGCTCCTCGCCTACGCTGCCGGGTTCCCCGCGACCCTTAACCCGAGCGCCCGGACATGGCCGTCCTTCCCACCGACGCGGCCCCGCGGGCCGCGGCCGCCCTGCCGGAACTGCAGGAGTTGCTGCGCCTGATCGATCAGGGGGGATCGATGCTGCAGGCCCGCGAGTTGGCGAGCGTCGCCACCTCCGCCGGCGCGCTGCCGGTGATCGGCGTGACCCTGGGCAATCCCGATCCGTCGGTTCCTGCGCTCGGGTTCATCGGCGGCGTCCATGGGCTGGAGCGCATCGGCGCGCAGGTGGTGCTGGCCTACCTCGGCAGCCTGGTGCGGCGGCTGCGCTGGGATCTGAGCCTGCATCAGCAGCTCGAGTCGCTGCGGCTGGTGTTCCTGCCCGTGGTCAATCCGGGCGGCGTCCAGGCCGGCACGCGCGCGAACCCGCGAGGCGTGGACCTGATGCGCAACGCGCCCCAGGATGCCGACCGCGGCGTGCCCTTCCTGATCGGCGGGCATCGCCTGACCCGGCAGCTGCCGTACTTCCGTGGCCCGGGCGGTGGGCCGATGGAGGTGGAGAGCGAGGCCCTGTGCCGCTTCGTCCGCGAGGAGCTGCTGGGGCGACCGGTCGCGGTGTCCATCGACTTCCACAGCGGCTTCGGCCTGCGCGACCGCATCTGGTTCCCGTACGCGCGCACGCGCCGGCCGATGCGCCACCTCGCGGAGATCCATGCGCTGTGCGAGGTGCTCGATCAATGCCTGTCCCCGCATCCCTACGTGATGGAGCCGCAGAGCCGGCATTACCTGACCCATGGCGACCTGTGGGACCACCTGTACGACGAGGCGCTCTCCCTTGATCGAGGGATCTTTCTGCCGATGACGCTCGAAATGGGGTCATGGCTGTGGGTCAAGAAAAATCCGCGCCAGCTACTCTCCCGGCACGGCATGTTCAACCCGCTGATCGAACATCGACAGCAACGGGTCCTGCGCCGGCACATGGCTTGGATGGATTTCATGACTCGCGCGACGCAGAGCGCGTTCCGGTGGCTGCCGGGGCCGGACACACGAATCGATCACGGGGAGCAGGCGTTGATCCGCTGGTATCGGAGGACGGTCCGATGAGCATGCACACCTGGGTGCTGCTGCGTGGCCTGACACGCGAGAGCGGCCATTGGGGCGACTTTCCGGCGCGCCTGCAGCGGGCGTTGCTGGTGCAGCAGCCCGATGCGCGACTGGAGTTGCTGGACCTGCCCGGCAATGGCGACAAGCACCGGCAGAGCAGTCCCACCCATGTGGACGCCATGATGGAGGCCTGCCGCGCGGAACTGCGCCGGCGCGGCGTGCCGCCGCCGTACCAGGTGCTGGCGATGTCGCTGGGCGCGATGGTCGCCAGCGAGTGGGCGGCGCGGCATCCGGGCGAGCTCGACGGCGTCGTGCTGATCAACACCAGCCTGAGGCCGTTCAGCGCCTTCTTCAGGCGGCTGCGGCCGTCGAACTACTGGTCCTTGCTGATGCTGAGCCTGACGCGGCTGAGCCTGCGCCGGCGCGAGGCCAAGGTGCTGCAGATGACGACGCGGCTGCAGCGCCAGCCCGACCAGGTGATTGATGACTGGGTCTCCATCCAGCGACGGCGCCCGGTGCGCCGTCGCAACGCGCTGCGCCAGCTGCTGGCGGCAGCGCGCTACAGAGCCAGCCTGGCCAAGCCCGAGCCGCCGATGCTGCTGCTGTGCAGCCAGGGTGATTCGCTGGTGGACTGGCGCTGCTCGCAGGCCATCAGCCGCGCCTGGGGGGCGCCGCTGCGGCTGCACAAGCACGCCGGCCACGACCTGCCGTTGGATGACGGAGACTGGGTGGCGCGCAACGTCGTGGACTGGCTCCACGTGCGCGAGGTGGTCGGCCAGATCACCACCCCCATGCCGCTTTGATGCGGGAACGAAAAAGCCCGCCGAAGGCGGGCTTTGTTCGTGCACCAGAGCTGGAACTTGGTTATCAGGCGGCCAGCGCCTTGATCTTGGCGGACAGGCGGCTCTTGTGACGAGCAGCCTTGTTCTTGTGGAAGATGCCCTTGTCGGCGACCGAATCGATCACGGGCTGGGCGGTCTTGAACAGGTCGGCGGCCTTGGCCTTGTCGCCAGTGACGATCGCCTTTTGCACGTTCTTGATGACCGTGCGGAACTTCGAACGCAGCGCCGAGTTGGCGGCGTTCAGCTTGACGTCTTGACGTGCGCGCTTGCGGCCCGAGGCCAGACGCACGGTTTTCTTCTTGGCTTTGGAAGAGCTTGCCATTGTCTTATGGGTCCAGTTGGTGCAAAGACGGCGAGTATAGCAGCCAGGAATGGAAAAACCAAATCCGCGGCATTGCGGCTGAGCGGGACACCCATAATGCGCGGTCGCCCGCCGGGCACCCCCGCGCCTTTGCGCTCCGCCGCGCCGTTCCCCGCATGAATCTGCTCCGCACCGCCTCCGTCGTCTCGATCTTCACGCTGTTGTCCCGCATCACCGGGCTGGTTCGCGAGCAGATGGTGGCTGGCCTGTTCGGCGCGAACGCGATGACCGACGCCTACAACGTCGCCTTTCGCATTCCCAACATGCTGCGGCGACTGTTCGCCGAAGGCGCGTTCTCGCAGGCCTTCGTGCCGGCGCTGGCCGCGGCCCGCGCCAGGGACGGCGATGACGCCACCCGGCACCTGATCGACGCCGTCGCGACGGTGCTGCTGTGGGCGCTGCTGGTGACCTGCATGCTGGGCGTGGTCGGCGCGCCGGTGCTGGTGTGGGCGCTCGGCGCGGGACTGTCCGCGCCCGCCCACGAGGCGGCCGTCGTGATGACGCGCTGGATGTTCCCCTACATCGGCTTCATGTCGCTGGTGGCGCTGTCGGCAGGCATCCTGAACACATGGAAGCGCTTCGTCGTGCCCGCGGTGACGCCGGTGCTGCTGAACCTGGCCTCGCTCGCCTGCGGCTACGGGCTGGCGCCGGTGCTGGAGCGCCATGGCTACGCGCCGATCTATTCGCTGGCGGTGGGCGTGATGGTGGGCGGCCTGCTGCAGCTCGCGCTGCAGGTGCCGGCGCTGGCGAAGATCGGACTGATGCCGCGTTTCGCGCTGGGCCTGTCCGGCCTGCGCCGCGCCGCCGCGGACGAGGGCGTGCGCCAGGTCTTGCGCAAGATGGGGCCGGCGCTGCTGGGCGTCGGCGTGGCGC